>CAZPFI010000053.1:0-12375 GCA_964585795.1 uncultured Muribaculaceae bacterium
ATACCGTGCTCGAGACTTTGCTTCATTTTGCGCAAATCGTCAAGGGACTTGATCTTATTCATACTTCTATATTGAGTTGGTTTTATTTCCTGTTTTGGCGCCCAAAAATATTAACAAAAGTAATAACCGCAAAATTTTTAATCAAAAAGTTAGCATTTATAAGCGCAATTTTTTTCATTTATATTTATCTACCAGTTTTTCAGCTAATTGAGGCATTCCGATTGCAAATCTTTTTTTCACATATATTGCATTTTTCGTGCCAATTTCGTCCAAATCGGGGTCAATTACATAAACCTCTACACTATCAGGCACATATCCTATGAGCCCTGCAGCAGGATATACGGCAAGAGATGTTCCGGCCACTATAACTATATCTGCCGTATGCATAATTTTAATTGCCTCATCCATCATAGGAACCTGTTCTCCAAAAAAGACAATATGTGGCCTTAACTGGCCACCTTTGGGACACAAATCACCTACATTTACATCATCTTCCACTGTGCATATATAGTTTTGGTCCTTAATGCTCCTGCATTTTGTAAGCTCTCCATGCAGATGGATAACATTTGAAGATCCGGCTCTTTCGTGCAGATTATCTACATTTTGAGTTATAACTACAACATCAAATATTTTTTCAAGCTCTGCCACGGCAATGTGTCCTTCGTTTGGCATCACCTCTTTTAGCTGTCTTCTTCTTTTGTTGTAAAAATCGAGAACAGCTGCCGGATCTCTCTTTAGAGCATCCGGTGTACAAACATCCTCAATCCTGTGATTTGCCCAAAGACCGTTGGAGCTTCTAAAGGTATCGAGCCCGCTGTCGGCGCTGACACCGGCTCCGGTAAGCAAGACAATCCTCATCTTTTTATCACTCATCATGTATTTTTTAAATCATCTATGTTGTCCTGTATCATGGCTGTAAGCATTCTTATAACAGCCGGGTCATTCAGCGGTATGCCCTCCAGAATATCCTTAACCTCAACAGTATTGAAAATATACTCGTTATCATTATAAAGATACCTAAAGAGAAACTCTATTCCGGGATTTGAAGAGACCATAAGTATGAAAGAGTTTGCAACATCTCCCAACGGGGGGCGATCGATATGGTCGAGCCGGAATGTGGCCCTTACTGTTGTCCCATTCCCGGGTTGCGACTCCACCACAAGGTCGCCTCCGCTTTGCCGGGCACTTTGCCTGAAGAGCGGTACGCCCATTCCAACCCTTCGTGTTGTTCTGGATGTAAAAAAGGGATCGTCAAGTTTGTTAACCTGATCTTCTGTCATTCCGCACCCATTGTCCGAAATTTCGATTGACAGCAGATTCTTTAAAGAACTCTCCTCAATTAGCAGGTTGATATGAGTTGCTTCTGCCTTAAGGGAGTTCTGGATAATGTCTATTATGTGTAAAGAGAGGTCATTCATAGCAATAACTATTTTTAAGTGCTTTTTTAAGTGCATCAAAAGAGAACTCATCAATATTTAAATTGATATAAGCTCTGCCAATGTCATCCGGATAGTGTGCGTCCGACGATTGAATAATACCATAACCGGAGAGATACTTGTGTTTTCCTATAAAACTGCCCACATCGGTTCTGTAGGATATTTCAACAGCATCGGGCCTCAGATCGGGGGGCAGATATCCAAGCTGGCTGATTACAGAGTTCATACTCCTGTCGAGATGGGCAGGAATGAAAATTCCTCCAATAGAATGGACAAATCTCTCAACCTCTTCTATCGATTGATTAATTGCATTGATAAGCATCCTCTCCTCGCAATATACAACTTCTTCATTCTCATTAACCTGAAGCTGATATCCAAAAATATCCTCATCATTTTGAATTTGAGGGAGGTGTGTATCTATGTAGTCCTGAAGTAGCTCAAGGTTACTGTCGCCATCGGCGAATGCCAGTACATGAACCTCCTCCTTTGTTGTAATTTCGGCACCACACAGAGTGTGGATACCCTCTCTGAGGGCAACCTTTTTTATCTCCTTACATTGCCTGGTTGTGTTGTGATCGGTAATGCCAATCAGTGACAACCCAATCTCTTTAGCCCTTGCAACAATATTCAGGGGAGTCATCTCAATGTCGCCACAGGGAGAGAGAACTGTATGGATATGAAGGTCTGCTTTCACATATCTACGGAGCAAAACTGTCTGCTCTCTTTAGCATATTGTATAGAATGCCCGAAAGCTCAAATGCCTCAAGATTACTACCCAGAACAGGGATTCCTTCGTTTTCTGCCAGCAGTACGGTATCTTCATCGGGAGTAAAACCCTTGACAAGTATAACGGCAGAGAGATCTTTAAGAGAAGCAATGCCAATTATATTTTTATGAGTCTGAAGTGTTATCCATATCTGACCCTCCTTAGAGTATCCCATAACATCGGAAAGAAGATCGGAAGTATAACCTCCGGCAACCTCTTTATCAAGACCGGACTGGCAGGAGTAAACTTTAAGATTCAACTCTTTAACAATTAATTCAAGTTTCATTATCTGTGTTTTTTTATATTTCAATCCTTTTTATCAAATCTCTCGCTGCCCCATATCTCCTCCATAATTTTTACTGCCTCCTCGAGAGAGATCTCACCCCGCTTTTCAAAAACAGTTCTCAAAAATATACAGGAGTTTATTTTGGCCTGATCTCTCACCACATCCTCAGCCAATGCTTCGCAACTTGGTGCTCCGCAAGCTCCGCAATCTATACCGGGAAACAGCTCCTTAAGCTCTCTGGCATACTCCATCTTCTTAATGGCTTTCTCAATCTCTTTATCGTATTTTACCATTGAACGGGGCTCAATCCTGTCCATGTGAATGAGTGCAGAGCAGCACTTTTTATAATCCGGAACCAGATTGTGATGGTCCGGCAATTTAGATGCAAAGTTTTTCATACTGTCGGCAGTAAGAAATCTGTTACGATGCGAGAGAATTCCTCCTGCACACGATTCGTCACAAGCTCTTATTTCCAGAAAATCAACACCTTTTATCTCCTCATTTTCCAGCATCTCCAGAAAGTCTATAACATTCTTCATTCCATCAACAGCAAGTGTTCTACCTTTTATATGCCTGGACTCGCCCCCGGTTGTGGGATATAAAACCCCTTTTGATGATAACTCCTTGTTAACATTGACAGATTTTGTTATTGGCAATCTCTGTTTATAAGCAAGATATACTTTATTATAGAAGAAATCCATATTAATCACACCGTTTATGGGTGATTTATATCCTCCTACAGGCGATTTAACAGCAGCAATCTTTCCGATACAGGGTGTGAGATAGAATATACCGTAATCACCGGAAGGAACACCTTCGTTTGCAAATCTGTTTTTGTAATATTGAGCCGTTATCTCAATTGGAGGCAGCAGCTTCATAATATTATCAACCAGAGAGGGAAACCTCACCTGAATAAGTCTGATAACCGCAGGGCAGAAAGATGAGATAACCGGTTTCTCGGCATCTTTAACATATTCATTAATCTCATCTATAAGGGTATCAACACTCTGCTCAACCGTACAAACCTCTGTAAAACCAAGTTCACCAATTATATCGCAAATTGTGTCCCTTGAAATTGTATCTTTAAACTGGGCAAAGAATACAGAAGGCACCAAAAGAACACGGTGTTTGAATTCATAAATCTCACTGAAATCGTCATCCATAACCCTAATGGCCCTTGTGGGACATACACGATAGCACTCCCCGCAATCTATGCACCAGTCGGCGTGGATACCGGCTTTACCGCCGGAGACTCTCAGTGCCTCTGTAGGACAAACTTTAATACAGTGCGAACATCCGATACAGATGTTCTCCGATATCTCAAGTGCCCTGTTATATGTTGTGTGCTTTGTGTTCATTTAAAATCCTCTATTGGAATTTTATTAAAATATTGAGAGTTGTGCCTACACCTACCACAGTCTCAATCGAGAAAGAGTCCGCATTTTCGTCAATGTTGGGAAGACCCATTCCTGCACCAAACCCCATCTCTCTTACCTCTGCAGAGGCGGTTGAGAAACCCTTCTGCATTGCCAGCTTAACATCCGGTATTCCGGGACCTTCATCTTCTAGTTTAAGCTTAATCCCCGCCGCATCTATGTCGGCGAATATTTTACCTCTGTATGCGTGAGCCACTATATTCACCTCTGCTTCGTAAAGTGCTACCACCACTCTCTTTATTACCGAGGGATCGACACCTATCTGCTTAAGTGCCTTCTTTACCTGAGAAGAGGCGTATCCCGCCTGAGTGAAATCCCCGCCCTCAACCTTAAACTCGAAATGCATATCAATAGACGGGCTTAATCCCGGCACCAAAAAGCAGACCGGCACATTTGAACATAGAATAGGGACTCCTGATAACGGTAATACCGCTTTCATCGGCAAGCTCAAGCATCTCATCACTCACTTTTTTCCCCCGGCAGATAAGAAGATAAGGAGTGTCCGACATCTCAACCGTTCTTATCGCCTGAATATTAGCCAACCCGGTAATAAGAATAAAATTCTCCACTTTAAGCGTAAGTACATCGCTCATAAGGTCCGATGCACAGGCATACTTTACATCATCCTCCAAACGCTCAACTCCGGTAACCAAAACACCTCCAACTAAAGAACAGATCTCTTTTATTAACATACTCACTTAATTTCTCTAATATAACATTTTCTTCTCATATAGGGCTCATATCCGTATCTGTCCCAAACCTTGTATGCAGAGTTGTCCTCTGCCTGTGGGTTTGTTATAGCGTATTTAATTGAACCTCTGTGCAGGTTGGTAGCAATAAAAGTGTGGTAAATGGAGGATATCCCTTTATTCTGCCTCTCTTCGGCCGCCCCTAAAATCATAAGGTCTATAGTATCATATTTTTTAAACTCCCTTAGTATGTGAAACAGACCAAAAGGGAAGAGCTTTCCCTTAGCTTTTTGAAAAGATTTTGAGAGGTTGGGAAAGCATATTCCAAAAGCCGCAATCTTATCGTCTCTGTCCACTATTATGCAAGTGAGCTCGGGCCTCAGTTTAGAGAGATACTCCTTAGCTACGGAAGCTATCTCTCCGGCGGTAAGCGGAACAAAGTTTGCAATCTCCTTAAAACCCTCATTGTAACTTTTGAAGAAGCTGTCCAGATACTTTCCTTCATTTTTCAACTCTTTTATATCCAATATTCTAAGCTGATACTTATCTATTAAAAGCTGATTGATCCTTTTTATCTTATCCGGGACACCAACATCTGCCTTAAGCTTTATCTGAATCCACTCCACCTGTTTTTCAAAGCCCAATTGATCCATTATCTCGGGATAATATGGGTAGTTATAAAGACAGTTAACAGGGGGAACATTTTGAAACCCTTCTGTAAGAGTACCCTGACGATTCCAGGTGTTAAACCCGAGCGGACCGTGAATCTGGTTCATTCCCAGTTCTCTGCCCCACTCTTCCACTTTGGCAATTAAAGCTCCTGCCACCTCCTTGTCGTTAATATGATCGAACCAACCGAATCTTATCCGCTTACAGTTATGGTATTCATTTGCTCGGGGATTGTATATACCTGCTATTCTGCCTAATATTTCACTGTCATTATCCAGCGCCAGCCACATTTTTATTTTGCAGTACTCCAGAGAGGGGCTTTTGGTGAGAGTTTTAAATTCGTCAGAATCTATTACCGGTACATACTGAGGTGAAGATTTATATAGCTTATGGGGAAATTTTATGAATTTTTTTATCTCTTTCGAAGTAGAAATCTCCTTAATTGTAAAGTGCATTTTACAGATGATTTAGTTATGATATCCGTTACAAATATAATAAAAAAGCGGTTAATCTGTAAGCTGATTACCCTCCAGTAAAGCTCCCAGGGCAACCTGAGCTGCTATACAGCCAAACACGGCAGGCATATACGATATTGTACCAACCTGCGATTTTTTATTCTTCTCCTCCACCTCTATTATTGCAGAGGAGTCGGGTAACTCCTCCGAAAACACAACCTTAAATCCTTTACTTATCCCCTCTTTTCTCAACTTTTTCCTCAACACATACGCAAGCGGACAATTATAAGATTTGGATATATCCCTTACGGTAACCTTGGTTGCATCCAATTTTGCCCCGGCCCCCATTGAGCTTACCAATGGAATGTTGTTTGTAACCGAATATTTTATAAGAGCTATTTTTGGAGAGAGAGTGTCTATGGCATCAATAATAAAATCTATCCTCAAACTGTCTAAAAGAGCCGAAACATTGCCGGAATCTAAATACTCATTAATTTCAACTATCTCTAAACCCGTGTTTATATCTTTAAGCCGCATTCTCATCAGTTTGCTTTTTGGTGTATTGATGGTACTATCCAGGGCTAACAACTGTCTGTTTTTATTGGATGGGGTAACCACATCGGAATCGACAATTACCATCCTACCTACGCCTGCTCTTGCCACCATTTCTGCCGCGTAAGCACCAACTCCGCCAAGACCTATTACAGCCACTGTCTTGTTTTTCAAACTACCCAATGCTTTCTCTCCCAGGAGCAGATGAGTTCTCTCCTGCCAGCTGTTATTATCATTATGGCTTTTTGCCTCTTCCCAGACTGAATCCATCTCCTCCAGTGACATCTCTTTAAGCGATCTGTTTACCGATTTTGCTCTTTGCTCTAGAAAACCAAATCTCTTTATAAATTTTCTGTTTGTCATCTCCAGAGCGGTGTCCGGATTTATATTGTACAGTCTGGCAGCATTAACAAGTGAGAAGAGCAGATCTCCAAACTCCTCCTCTGCTCTGCCTCCGTATCCTCCCTCTGCTTGGCCGGGTGACTCTACATCTGCCAAGGGATTAGCACTCTCATTTATTAGCTCTTTTTCGAACTCCTCAATCTCCTCCTTTACCTTGTTCCAAACCTGCTCTCTAAACTCCCAGTCAAAACCTACTGCTCTTGCCTTGTCCTGAATTCTGTAAGCTTTAATCAGAGATGGCAAAGATGCGGGAACCCCCGAAAGTAAACTCCTGTTACCATCCTTCTCCTTACTCTTGAGACTCTCCCAGTTTTGAATAACCTCCCTTGTCCCGGAAACTTCTCTTTGCGAGAACACATGAGGGTGTCTGTAAATAAGTTTCTCACAGATTCTATCAATAACATCAGACATATCAAACCAACCCTTCTCACTTCCAATTTTTGCGTAAAAGACAATATGAAGAAGCAAATCTCCCAACTCTTTGCTTATGTTAAAACCGTCATTGTCAAGTATAGCGTCACTAAGTTCGTAAGTCTCCTCTATGGTGAGCGGCCTGAGTGATTCAATGGTCTGCTCTCTGTCCCATGGACACTTCTCCCTAAGTTGATTCATTATATCAAGTAATCTGCCAAAACTCTCTACCGCCTTTTGTTTTTCCATCAATTGATCATTTATCTGTTATTTGGTACTATATATTATTAAAAGAATTACCTCTACACTTCACTGTCAAACTTTATCTTTACCTGTGACGAAGGGGTTAGATTCTCCAACTTAGTAATATCGCCCTGGTTAACTGCAAGCTCCAGAAGACCTAACGAATTGAAGAGTGCTATCGGTTCTCCCGGAAAGCTGTCATAGTAGCCCCTGGATATCTTTTTGATTTTTGTATAAGGGCCCTGAACAAATATTGTAAAATTCCTGCCGTTATGTAATGAGTCGAAAAGTGTCCTGGGTATGTTTGTTATGGCATTCCCGAATGAGTCACAATAGATAACCCTCCCGGTAATTGTGTTTTTATCATGAACTATGCCGGCCGCTGTCTCTCTCTTAAGATTACATATAGTGGTTTGACTCTCAAATGAATTTGAGAGTATAATTCCAACACCTCTGACAAACAGGTCAACAGATGCAAAAGAGGCAGAGAGAGTCTCTCCATCAGTAATAATTTCAAAACAAACAGGTGGAGGATTATCCAGAAGGAGAGAGAACCGTCCGTCATTTATGCCTATAAAGTAATGGCCTTCTCCGCAAACAATTACCATAGGATTGCCCGGAGACGGTTCACTCATCACACCCATAAGATGTATTGTCGATTGCGGAAATCTTGGGTAGGTTGCCCTGAGAATAAAAATTTCCTGCAATACATCAAATCCGGGAACAGAATTTGTAATATCCACAACCGATATGCCGGATAGAGAAGAGAGAAGGGCACCTTTAAGTACCCCTGAATAGTAGTCCCCCTTGTTCCAATCACTTGTAATAGTTACAACACTCATCCGGCAGATGTAATATTATGCAAAGATAGAAATTTTTAATACATTTGCGGCCTGTAACCGGCTTCATTAAATTACAGACAAATATTTAACCAACAAGCACTTAATATGCAAAATAATCTAACTTTGGTAAGCGCAGACCAGGCAGTAAAGGCGGTAAAACCCGGTGACCACATCCATTTCAGCAGTGTTGCAAGTGCTCCAAAAGTACTTATAGACGCACTAATCCGCAGAGGAGATGCCGGAGAGTTATGCGACATAAAGATACACCATTTACACACCGAAGGCGAGGCACCCTATACCGATAAAAAGTATGAAGGTATATTTTTTCATCAGGCATTTTTCGTAGGTGCCAATGTGAGGAAGAGCGTTCAGGCAGGTTATTCCGATTACATTCCTGTTCTGCTGGGTGAGACCCAGAAGCTTTATCGTTCGGGAGTTCTTCCGTGTGATGTGGCAATGATACAGGTGTCCACGCCGGATAAACACGGATTTGTATCACTGGGAACCTCTGTTGACGCCTCACTTGCAGCAATTGAAACTGCAAAATGCGTTATTGCCGTGGTTAATAAATATGTACCGCGTGCTTGGGGAGACGCCATGATTCCTTTGAGCATGATAGATTATTTTGTGGCCGACGACACCCCTCTGGAGGAGGCACACTTTGCACAACCCGATGAAATTGAGACACAAATAGGTAAAAACTGCGCCCAGCTTATCGAGGATGGAGCCACACTTCAGATGGGCATAGGTGCTATCCCCAACGCTGTACTTGCACAACTTGGAACTCACAAAAACCTTGGAATTCACACTGAGATGTTTGCAGACGGAGTTCTACCCCTTGTAGAAAAAGGGGTAATAAATGGCTGCGACAAATCTATTGACAGGGGGAAAATGGTGGCAACCTTTCTAATGGGCTCAAAAAGGGTTTACGACTTTATTGATGACAACCCGATGGTTCTTATGAAAGATGTTGCATATACAAATGACCCTTTTATCATAGCAAAAAACCCAAAGGTGACGGCCATAAATTCGGCAATACAGGTTGACATAACCGGACAGGTCTGTGCAGACTCAATCGGTACAACCTTCTATTCCGGAGTTGGAGGCCAGGTAGATTTCATATACGGAGCTTCTCTTTCAAAGGGAGGAAAGGCCATAATAGCTATGCCTTCTGCCACAGCCAAAGGAATAAGCAAGATTGTTCCGGTGCTGAATCCGGGAGCAGGCGTTGTAACCTCCAGAAATCACATTCATTGGTTTATCACCGAGTACGGAGCAGTAAATCTGTACGGAAAATCTTTACAGGAGAGAGCGAGGTTAATTACCAGCGTTGCCCATCCCAATCATAGGGAGATGTTGGATAAGGCGGCATTTGAGAGGTTTGGTCCTCACTACTATTACTCTTTCAATACCTCTATATAGAAATGTAGTTGCTGCTTTCTGCCAAAAGATTGAACATTGTCTTTATAGCCCCACTCTGAGCCGAAAAAGGTTATGGCTTTGCCTCCTTTCATCATATTGAGCAGAGCTTTTGCAAAACCGTCCACCACCGACTCGTCTGAAGTGTTGGAATTTCCCACCTCGTGCACCTCGAATGTTTGTGGTGAATAGTCACGGGAACTATCATATATACGGTATTTTCTTGCAGTATCTTCTATATTGGTGTCAAAAACATAGCCGTTTAAAAGTTTGCCTACATAGTTGTATCTTATTGAACTGCCAACTGTGACTGAATCTCCTGTCCCCTCAGTTATTGATTTGTAATAGAAGCCCTCCGCCAAAGTATCCAGTCCCGGATAGTGAGCAGCAGCAAATTTCTGGAGAGTGTCCAGTTCATATGCTTTATAATCGGTAATCACCTTAAGCACCTCCATATCATAGACAACTGTTGTTACCTGGTTTCTGTCCGACGAAAAAGCGTAATCCGACGCCCAGGAAGGGATAATAATTCTCACATCGCTACCCTCTCTTAGGGTTTTCATTGCCTCATGCAATCCTCTTGTAAGGGTGTTTTCTGATACTTCATACAATACAGGCCCGTAATAGGTAGAAAAAGAGAAGACCCCTGTTTGCTTTGCAATATCCTCAACACTTGTTACCGTATAGTTATTTTTAAGATCTAATGTAGAGTATCTGACAAATACATAATCTTTATCCTTAACAACGCTGCCATTACCCTTTTTTCTGGTCATTATATATACTCCCGTAGAGAGGGGAGCCAGAGTGTCTGCATAAACAACTTTAAGATGGGCATCCAGAACTCTCCTCTCGGCAGTATCCCTGTCTTCAATGGCGTCTTTGGCGCATGATGTTAAAAAAGCAGAGACAGAGAGTGTCAGCAGAAGATAAAAAAAGTATCTGGTATTCATTTGGTGCTAATATTTTATTTAATTACAATGCGGTTATCACAAAAACCATGCAAAGTTATAAAATTTTAATTCTTTTTGACATCCGAAACCCAAACCTCGTAAATGAGAGGAGACATTTTTGGTATAAGGCCTATCTGAACAGGACCAAAACCGTCATTTGCAGTAAAAATCACATAACACTTTTCACCAGGTTTAACTCCAATCAAACCTTTATCCAGACCCTGTAACAACTTTCCGTTCCCAACTACCTCCCTGTAAAAATCGAACGACATATTTGAGACATCAAATCCGTTGTTTTTAGCAATCTCAAGAATGTTTGTAAATATAAGCGGACCTTTGCCCGAACTGAATATATAGGCTGCATACAAAAAATATAAAGAGTCCCCTTTTTGGGCATTTATATCTCCGTGACCCTCATTAAGCACCAACCTCCAGACCATACCGTTCTTCTCAACTCTGCCCGATGTAAAAGTTGCAGCATAAGACTCAATTGACTTCTGCTGATCTATTATAATATTGTCTCTCTCCTGCTTTGCACAAGAGACAGCAAAAATCACAATAAACAATACCCCTGATAATAATATATTTTTTTTTAACTCCATTTGCTTCATGTACTAACCTTACTACTCCAACTCATTTGAATTACACTCCCGGAAACTCTGCTTAAGCGCACTGACAAAATAGTCACCTGCCTCCTCAAAAGGTATGTAGAGCCGTCCTCCGGCTGCCCTCTCGTGACCTGCACCATTGAAATGGAGTCTGGAGAGGCGGTTTACCGAAAAATTATTTACCGAACGGAGGGATACCCTAATGTGATCTTCCTTTTGTGTGAAAAGTGCCGAAATATTAACCCCCTTAATGTTTAGCGGCAGATTGACAAAACCCTCGGAATCTCCCTCACTGAAATTATATCTTTTCTGCTCATCAATTGAAAGTGTTATGTAGCCAGCTCCAAATTCTGTAACTATTACCATTTTGTTGAGAAGCATATGGCCTAATAGGCGCATTCTCGATTCTGTAAAGCCACCAAAAACTCTGTTCTGCAGCATATCTTTATCAACTCCGGCAGAGAGCAGGGCAGATGCCATAAGGAAGGTATCTCCTGTAACAGAGTTAGAAAAATTATTTGTGTCGGTCATAACTCCTACATAAAGCGATTCTGCAACCTCAAGCGGTAAAGCAACTCTCTGCTCTGTTGTGGTATCAGGCTTTTCGAGAGACACCATCAACCAGTACAGAAGCTCTGAGGTGGAAGAGACCGCAGTGTTGGAGATTACCAGATGAAAAGGTTCTGCCTGAGGTGAAGGGTGGTGATCTATAAGCACTCTCTTTGCACCGGAATCCAGTATGTGCTCCTCCAGCTCGTTTACTCTCTGAAGCTGATTGAAGTCAAGAGCAATAATAAGATCGGCTGAGTCTGTCATTTCGATTACCTTTCCTCGTTCTTTATTGAATATCAGAATATCCTGATGCTTATCGAGAAAAGAGAGATAATCGGGATACGGGTCAGGCAAGACAATTGTTGAGTCTATCTTTTTATTTTTTAAATAATTACACATAGCCGTAACAGAACCCACAGCATCCCCGTCGGGATTGGTATGACTAATGAGCAAAATCTTTGAGGCGTTTTTCAGCATCTGCTCAAAAAGAGTAATTTGACCACTTGTAATGTACAAACTCATAATTCAATTATTGGGACAAAAATAGAAAAATATATTGCGGGGTCTAAATATTTATTTTACTTTTGTGGAACTTATTTAGCAGAAATTATTTTTATCTTAGGAGATTAATATAAATTTTAATATAATCAATGAAAAAG
>CAZPFI010000054.1:0-12206 GCA_964585795.1 uncultured Muribaculaceae bacterium
CACTCAAAGGTGATTCAGGCACAGATTAAGGCCTCGGGAAACCACCCCGGAGTATTTGTCGCCGGAATTAAAAAGGATATTGTCATCTCTTCCAGATTAACTGACCCCAACAGACCCCGTCATGTAACCATTTACGGCTGGCACAAACCCGACGGAAAGCCCATACAGCCGGTTAATAATGTACATATTAACACTTATGTCGATTACAGCCATGGCGCCAGACTTGTTTCAAACAGGGTTTTAATTGACGGAAAGGAGTATGACTACAGAGATGTATTAAGAGACCATGTTTTACACACCCTGCTGAGTTACGAAGAGAGTCCGCTTTCAATCATTTCGTACATCAATTCAGCCGGTAATGGATATTAGAATTAACAACTTAAAATTTATCAATTATGAAGAGACTTACACTGCTGTTTTTTGCAACATTGCTGTCGCTGCCTCTGTTAGCTTCCTCTCAGGTTTCCTGGATAAGGGTTAACCTTGCCGGTTATCTGCCTACAGATATTAAGGTGGCTGTTTTTATATCAACCGAAGCAGATGCTGCCGGTGATTTTGTTGTTTACGATGCCGTTACCGATAAGGCCGTCCTTAAGGGAGACGGGAAAAAGGTAAATGGCAAAGAGTGGGGAATGAAGAGTGCGTTTCGTTTCGATTTTTCACAGATCGACAAAGAGGGGGGCTATTATATAGTCTCCAACGGAGTAAGATCTGTTAATTTTAAGATTGCTGCGGACTCCTATGAAGGGTTGGCAGATTTTCTTCTGGAGTATATGCGTCAGCAAAGGTGTGGTGATAACCCCTACACAGGTGAGTTATGCCATCAGCACGATGGTTATATTGTTGATCATCCCCACAGGAGTGGAGAGAAGATTGATGTAAGGGGAGGATGGCATGATGCAACAGACTACCTTCAATATCAGACCACATCGGCAACTGCTCTTTATCATCTGATGTTTGCCTGGGAGCAACAAAAAGATCTTTCTGTATTTAAAGACAAGTTTGATGAAAGAGGAAGACCCGGAAGTAACGGAGTTCCGGATATCATCGATGAGATAAGATGGGGATTGGACTGGCTGCTTAAGATGAATCCGGAGGATAAAGTGATGTTTAACCAGATTGCAGATGACCGCGATCATGCCGGTTTCAGATTGCCTCAAAACGATAAAGTAGATTACGGATGGGGCCCGGGGACCGGGCGCCCCGTTTATTTTGTTACCGGTAAACCACAGGGGATTGGCCCTCACACCAACAGGACAACAGGTGTTGCCTCTACTGCAGGAAAATTCTCCTCAAGTTTTGCTCTTGCAGCCCAGTTGTTTAAAGATGAAGACCCCGATTTTGCAAAGATGTTGAACCAAAAGTCTGTAAAGGCATTTGAATTTGCACTTGAGAATCCGGGAAATACCCAGACTGCATGCTACAAATCGCCCTATTTCTACGAAGAGGATACCTATGTAGATGACATAGAGCTGGCAGCAGCAACTCATTACCATTATGGTAAAGATCCTGATTGGAGAAAAAAAGCAGATTACTGGGGAGAGCTGGAACCGGTTAACCCATGGATGGAACTTGGAAGAGGACGACACTATCAGTTTTATCCTTTTATTAACCTTGGTCACTACTATCTGGCAGCCTCTTCAGACCAAAAAGTTGCCGCTAAATATCAGGGTTTTATGAGAGATGCCCTGGAGCATCTCAAAAGAAGAGCTGCAGACGATCCTTTTATGTATGGTATTCCGTTCCTCTGGTGTTCGAATAACCTTGTATCTGCGGCTATAACTCATTCACACCTGTACAGAACACTCACCGGTGATAACACCTATCTCGAGATGGAGATGTCTCTGAGAGATTGGCTGTTTGGAACAAATCCATGGGGAACATCCATGATTGTAGGATTTCCCGAAGGTGCAAACTATCCGTTCCATCCACACTCCTCTTACACAAGGCATAACGGCGACCTTACATACGGAGGTCTCATTGACGGACCTATTGAGAGGGAGCTGTTTCTGGAGAGAGCAGGAAGGGCACTTACCAGGCCTGATGAATACGCTGTGTTTAATACCGGTAAAGCTGTATATCACGATGATATTGGCGATTACTCTTCTAATGAGCCAACAATGGATGGCACTGCAGGGTTGAGCTACTATT
Organism: uncultured Muribaculaceae bacterium; assembly: GCA_964585795.1. Taxonomy (GTDB): domain Bacteria; phylum Bacteroidota; class Bacteroidia; order Bacteroidales; family UBA932; genus Bact-08. Next base: position 2,152 of record CAZPFI010000054.1, read on the forward strand.
TTGCAGCAATGGAGATTGAGGGTAAGAAATTAGCTCAGGATCAACCTGAGGTGGTAAAAGACAAATGGGGTGCAGTGATAAGAGTCAATCCGTCCAAAAAGAAGATTTACTTAATTTTTTCTGCCGACTCTATGTTCCAGGGTGGAGATAAAGTCTTAAATACCTTAAAGAAACACAAGATAAAAGGATCATTCTTCCTTACAGGTAATTTTCTCAGACTTGAAGAGCAGAAGGAGATGATTAAGAGGATAATAAATGAGGGCCATTTCACAGGGGCACACTCCGACAAACATATTCTTTATGCTCCCTGGGATAACAGAAACAAATCTTTGGTTTCCACAGACAGTCTTGCCATGGATATTAAAAGAAACTATGACGAACTGGCGAAATTTGGTGTTAAACCTGCAGATGCTCAATGGTACCTCCCTCCTTACGAGTGGTATAACAAAGAATCGGTTAATGTTGCATCATGGCTGGGTTTAAAAACCGTTAATTATACTCCCGGCACTGCCACTCCAGCCGATTATACAACTCCGGATATGAAGAATTACCGTTCAAGTGCCGAGCTTATTAACAGACTATTCGAATTTGAAAAGAAAGAGGGGTTAAACGGTGCTATGATATTGATACATCCGGGTGTTGAAGAGAGCAGAACAGATCGCCTCTATGATAAGTTGGATGATATTATAAAAAGACTTAAGAGACTTGGTTATTCATTTGACAGGTTATAAAAATTTAATATGTATAAAATTGTAAGGAAAGAGTTTCTGACACCGGCAATTGCCCTGATGGATGTAGATGCGCCACGAATGGCTGCATCTGCCCAGCCGGGGCAATTTCTGATTGTAAGAGTGCATGAAAAAGGTGAGAGAATACCTCTTACCATTTGTGATTATGATCGCCAGAAGGGAACAGTGACTATTGTTACACAGATAGTTGGTGCTTCCAGTCGCCGTATTTGTCACCTTGAAGAGGGTGATAGTTTTGTAGATTTTGCCGGTCCGCTGGGCCAGCCATCCGAGTTTATTCATTTGACCGATGAGGAGATTAAATCAAAACGATTTCTCTTTATTGCAGGAGGTTTGGGTACCGCCCCTGTATATCCTCAGGTAAAGTATCTCCACTCAAGAGGAGCTGATGTTGATGTAATAATCGGGGCAAAAACAAAAGATATGATTATCCTGGAGAAGGAGATGAAAGAGGTTTGCAAAGATCTCTATATCTGTACCGACGACGGAACCTACGGAAAAAGAGGGTTGGTTACAGATATGATGAAAGAGCTTCTTGACAGTGGTAAAATTTACAATCAGGCGGTGGCTATAGGTCCGATGATAATGATGAAGTTTGTTACTCTTGCTGCAAAACCTTACAATTTACCTTTAATTGTCAGTTTAAACACGCTAATGGTTGACGGTACCGGGATGTGTGGGGCATGCAGGGTCTCAGTCGGCGGAAAAACAAAATTTGCTTGTGTGGATGGTCCTGAGTTTGATGCTTATCAGGTTGATTTCGAGGAGGCAATGCGTCGTCAGGTAATGTACAAAAGCATGGAACAGGATAGTGACCATAAATGCAAAATAGGTTTGGGTGTTTAATTGAATTAAAGAGTTTAAAATGAGAAATAAGATACCACGGGTTCCTGTCAGAGAACAGGATCCCGGGATTAGAAGAGGCAATTTTGAAGAGGTATGCTACGGATACAACCAGGAGGAGGCAATGCTTGAGGCGTCAAGATGTCTTGGTTGTAAGAATCCGGCTTGTGTACCCTTATGTCCGGTAAATATTCAGATACCTCAGTTTATCTATCAGGTTGAGCTTGGTAATTTTGAAGAGGCAGCCAGAATTATTGCAAAAGACAGCTCATTGCCGGCTGTTTGCGGAAGAGTTTGTCCACAGGAGACTCAGTGTGAAGGTGTATGTATTCTTGGTGTAAAGAAAGAGCCGGTAGCAATAGGTAAGCTTGAAAGATTTGTTGCAGACTGGAGCCGTGAGAAGGGTATAAAGTTTACCGAAAAAGCTGCTTCGAAACAGAAAAGTGTTGCTGTTATCGGGAGCGGACCGGCCGGCATTGCCTGCGCTACTGACCTTGCAAAAATGGGTTACGATGTGACGGTTTTTGAGGCACTTCACGAGCCGGGTGGTGTGCTCCAGTACGGAATACCGGAATTCAGACTCCCTAAAGAGGATGTTGTTAAGCAGGAGGTTAATAATTTGCTGACACTTGGCGTGAAGATTGAGACAAATGTAGTTGTTGGAAGAACCGTAACAATAGACTCTTTAATGGATGAAGAGGGTTTCTCTGCTGTGTTTATAGGTTCCGGCGCCGGACTACCTAAATTTATGGGTATTCCCGGCGAAAACCTTAACGGTGTTGTATCAGCCAATGAGTTTCTCACAAGAGGCAATCTTATGAGAGCATACGACCCCGATTATGAAACCCCTATATATGTAGGTAAAGAGGTTGCAGTTGTTGGGGGAGGCAATGTAGCAATGGATGCTGCCAGAATGGCTTTACGCCTGGGTGCAGCTGTTACAGTGGTTTACAGAAGGACAGAGAAGGAGTTGCCGGCAAGGGTAGAAGAGGTACACCATGCAAAGGAGGAGGGAATTGTATTCAGGATGCTTACCAACCCTACAGAGATACTTGGTGATGAAAAAGGTTGGGTAAAAGGCCTGAGATGCATTAAAATGGAGTTGGGAGAACCTGATGAGAGCGGACGCAGATCGCCTGTTCCAATTCCTGATTCTCATTTTGACGTTGATGCTGATGTTGTGATAATGTCTCTGGGTACCTCCCCCAATCCGCTTATTGCATCAACAACTCCGGGCTTGCAAACCAACAGATGGAACGGCCTGGTAGCAGATGATAACGGTGCTACAACTCGTGAGGGTGTTTTTGCGGGAGGTGATGCTGTTACAGGTGCAGCAACAGTGATTCTGGCAATGGGAGCAGGAAGAAAGGCAGCCGTAGCAATAGATGAGTACCTGAGTAAAGTATAGTGAGTTAATATAATAATTATGGCACAGAAACCGTCCATTCCAAAGGGAACAAGGGACTTCGGTCCCCTGGAGATGGCAAGAAGAGACTACATCTTTAATACCATCAGAGGTGTTTTTAAACTTTACGGATACTCTCCCATTGAGACTCCGGCGATGGAGAACCTCTCTTCGCTGCTTGGTAAATACGGAGAGGAGGGAGACCGCCTGCTTTTTAAAGTACTCAACTCGGGAGATGCCTTTTCGGATATTGACCCCGGCTTATTAAGCAATAGTAACTTAATGTCCCTTAAGGTTTGTGAAAAGGGATTGAGATATGACCTTACAGTACCATTTGCCAGATATGTGGTGCAGCATCAGAACGAATTAACATTCCCGTTTAAAAGATATCAGATTCAGCCGGTATGGCGGGCAGACAGGCCGCAAAAAGGCAGATACAGAGAGTTTTTTCAATGTGATGTGGATGTTATTGGCAGTACTTCTCTGTTAAACGAGCTTGAGCTTGTTCTTATAACCAATGACATATTCTCGCGTTTGGGGATTGATATTACTATAAAGATTAACAACAGAAAGGTATTGTCGGGAATTGCTGAAGTTACCGGTTATCCAGATAAACTTACTGACATAACAATAGCAATAGACAAGATTGATAAAATAGGATTGGACGAGGTAAAAACAGAGTTACAATCCAGAGGCCTGGATAAAGCAGCAATTGATTCTATTGAGCCAATTTTAAAGCTGACCGGAACAACTGAGGAGAAACTCAGCACAATGAGAGGGATTTTAAAGGAATCCGAAACAGGACTTAAAGGTCTGGACGAGTTGACCAGAGTTTTTGATCTGATTAAATACTCCGGTAATTCTCACAATACACAACTCGACCTCTCTCTGGCAAGGGGTTTAAACTACTACACAGGTGCCATTTTTGAGGTTAAGGCAAACGATGTTTCAATAGGAAGTATCTGTGGAGGAGGAAGATATGACGATTTAACAGGGATATTCGGATTGCCCGGGGTGTCGGGTGTTGGAATATCGTTTGGAGCAGACAGGATTTATGATGTGCTGTTCTCTCTTAAAAAATTTCCAAGGGAGACCTCCCGTGCAACAACCCTTATGTTTGCCAACCTTGGAGAACGGGAGCAGGATTATATTCTTCCAGTTTTAATTGAAATGCGCAAAAGCGGTGTTATAGCAGAGATTTATCCGGATACAGTTAAGCTCAAAAAGCAGTTTGACTACGCCGTCAAGCGTTCAATTCCCTATATGGCAATTGTTGGGGAGCAAGAGATAGAGAGAGGTGTTATTACTCTCAAAAATCTTGAATCGGGGGAACAGGAGGAGTTGACATCACAGGAGCTGATATCAAGATTTTTATAACATTTTTTGGAGAGTTGGTAATATTGTATTACCTTTGCAACCCCTTTAATAGGAACAATACGAAACAATATACCGCGGAGTGGAGCAGTTGGTAGCTCGTTGGGCTCATAACCCAAAGGTCGTAGGTTCGAGTCCTACCTCCGCTACTTTAAGAAGAGTGTGCTGAAATTTCAGCACACTCTTCTTAATATAAATACTACAGATAAGAAAGTTATAAATCAATTATTACTACCTTTAAATAAAAATTATGAAAAACATTTCTGTAGAAAATGAGGTATGTTGTCCGGAATTCGATCCTGCAATCTGGGACGATAAGATTATTGAATGGGATGATAAAAGATTTGTAAAACACCCTGTTTTTACAATTTTCAACATTCCTGTAAACTTTGGAAGAGTAATGCAGAAACTTGACAAAGTTATAACCAAGTCGGGAGGTAATTTTGATGGCTCAATTTGTCTCTCTCATCATACAGGCAGATGGAACATGGACATATATCTGGCTGTTGATAAAGGGATAGATGGTGCAGATAATATTCTTCTTAGCGGCAAGTATCTGTTTAAGGTTTACGAAGGGCCATTCAACAAGACGGGTGAATGGTGTGAAGACTATAAAAAATATGCAGAATCGCAAGGTTTTGAGATAATAAAGTGGTATATGTGGTACACGACTTGTCCCAAATGTGCCAGAAAATACGGTAAAAATTATGTAGTAATAGCTTGTCAGGTACATTAATTTTTTTCTATGAGTTTTACAATAAGAGAGGCAAGACCCGGTGAGCACGGGTTAATTTTTGAGTTTATATGTGAACTGGCTGAGTACGAAAAATTGGCTCATGATGTTACGGCTACTCCTGAGATAATAAGAGAGAGTCTCTTCGTGAAAAGGCAGGCGGAGGTTTTAATTGCAGAAGAAGACGGCAATCCTGTTGGATTTGCTCTCTTTTTTCATAATTTTTCAACATTCAAAGGAAGGGCCTGTCTCTATCTGGAGGATATATTCATCAGACCAAAATATCGTAGTAAGGGATATGGAAAGAGATTGTTCAAAGAACTTGCAAAAATTGCACTTGACAGGGGGTGTGAGCGGTTCGACTGGGCTGTGCTTGACTGGAACGAACCCTCTATAAATTTCTACAAATCTTTGGGAGCAAAACCTCTGGATGACTGGACTGTCTACCGTTTAACCGGAGATTCGCTAAAACGGGTTGCTCAAAACTGATTTTTATTGTTTTTGGGCCGAATATGCAATTTTTACCTGAAAAATTGATGTCCCATCTCTTTTCCCTTCAACAAAGACCGGATTGTCCTCATTTACATAAATGTCAATCTCATCATTCAGACGACACTCATTATTAAAGTTAATCCAGAGTTGTTCTATAAACATATTGGATGATATCCGGGTATCGATACTGTTTATTGCCCATTCCAGATATCTTACATTATTTGTATGCTGATTTATGTCGATATCGGATAGCGAGACCTTAACTCTGTTTTTGAACACCATTCCGGGAGGTGTGATTAACCTTTCGGCGGGAGTCTCAATTGCGTGATTCCATGAAGTGGCGTTTGACGAACTTGTCAAAACACTATCCATTCTCTGAACCCTTCTTGTATTTAAGTTAATTATCAGCCATGAAGAGGTGGTCATTATAATGGTATTGCCATCTTTGTCAGATGCTCTGTAGTCTCTGAAGCCAAACAGCCTGTCACTGCCTTTGTGCCAGGTCTCCATCGTTATCTCATCCTTCCAGACAGGTAATTTCATAAACCTGATATGAACTCTGGAGAGAACCCACGCTATTCCGGCTTTAACCAGATTGTCATAACCAAACCCAAGACTCAGGGCGTGAATATTGGCCATCTCCTGCATATGATACATGTAGAATGATGGCTTAAAGCGTCCGTTATGGTCGGTTTCGTATGTCTTAACTTTAAAATTTTCTATATAACTATTCACTAATATGGCATTTACAATTATCAGTGCGTAAAAATAGAGTAATTTGCTTAAAAAACATAAGGATTTGTTATCTTTGTATCCCTGTATAACAATCCGTTTTAACTTATGAGCACCAAATATGTTTTTGTTCTGGGAGGAGTAACATCTTCCCTCGGTAAGGGTATTATTTCTGCATCGTTGGCAAAACTATTACAGGCCAGGGGTTTTTCAGTAACAATTCAGAAATTTGACCCCTACATTAATGTCGATCCCGGCACTCTAAATCCTTATGAACATGGCGAGTGCTATGTTACAGAAGATGGTGCTGAAACCGATCTCGATCTTGGTCACTACGAAAGATTTCTCAATGTTTTTACCTCAAAGGCAAACAATGTAACAACAGGAAAAATCTACAGAACAGTTATTGACAAGGAGAGAGAGGGCGCCTATCTGGGTAAAACTGTTCAGGTTATACCACATATTACAGATGAAATAAAAAGAAGAATGCTTCACCTGGGCAAGACTGGTAAGTATGACATTATTATTACCGAACTTGGTGGAACTGTTGGTGATATTGAGTCTCTCCCTTTTGTAGAGGCCGTAAGACAACTTCAGTGGGAATTGCCGGACGAAGATTGTCTGGTAGTTCATCTTACACTGGTTCCGTACCTTAATGCGGCAAAAGAGCTCAAAACCAAACCCACACAACACTCTGTAAGAATGTTGCAACAGAACGGGGTACACGCAGATGTGATAGTATGCAGAACGGAACACCCTTTATCTGCCGATATCAGAAGAAAAGTTGCACTGTTTTGTAATGTCAGGCCAAATGCTGTTATAGAATCTATTGATGCAAAAAGCATATACGAAGTACCATTGTTGATGGTAAAAGAGGGGCTGGACGAACTCGTTCTTAAGAAATTTCAACTTTTACCTGCCGCAAAAAATCCGGAGCTTACCTTATGGAAATCATTTTTGGAGAAGTTGTTTAACCCAAAATATGAGATAAACATTGCACTTGTAGGGAAATATGTTGAGCTTCAGGATGCATATAAATCTATTTTAGAATCTTTTATTCATGCCGGAGCCGAAAATGTCTGCAAAGTTAATGTACACAGCATTCATAGCGAGCTTATTACAGATTCGACTGTTGAAGAGTATCTTAAAGAGGCAGACGGTGTGCTGGTTGCACCGGGTTTTGGAGAGCGTGGTATTGAGGGCAAAATAACAGCAGTAAAGTATGTTCGCGAACACAATATTCCTTTCCTGGGAATATGTCTTGGCATGCAAATGGCAGTAATAGAGTATGCAAGAAATGTTATAAAACTCGAAGATGCAATGACAACAGAGATTAAAGCAAATGCAAAGAATCCGGTTATTGATCTTATGGAGGATCAGAAATCCCTTACAGCAAAAGGGGGAACAATGAGGTTGGGTAAATATGATTGCAGGATAGAGTCAGGAACATTGGCGCACTCAATCTATCAATCGACGGAAGTAAAAGAGCGTCACAGACACCGTTATGAGATGAATAACACATATGTAGATTTATTTACACGACACGGCCTTATTGCTAGCGGTAAAAATCCCGATACTGGTCTTGTTGAGATAGTTGAACTTCCACAACACCCTTTCTTTATAGGCGTTCAATTCCATCCCGAGCTTAAAAGTACTCCGGAAAGACCTCATCCTCTGTTTGTATCTTTAGTTGAAGCTGCCTTAAAACACAAAAGCCAAAGATAATAAGGTTTATACAATGATCAGACTTTTGAAACTTTCACTTATGGCATTATTGGTAATTGCACTCCCGGTTTTACTTCACTCTTCCGGTGTTTCACCTGTAAGCTACAGAGTGAGAGTTGTAGAGACTCTGCCTCACGATATTAATGCATATACACAGGGCCTTTTTTTTCATAATGGCCGTCTGTATGAGAGTTCGGGACAATATGGACAATCTTATTTCAGGGAAGTTGATGTTAAAAGGGGAACCACATTGCGAAGTTTTAACCTTCCTGCCAAGTATTTTGCAGAGGGGGCTGTAGTATATAAGGAGAGAATCTACATTTTAACCTGGAGAGAAAGAGATGTGCTGGTATACGACCTTAAAACTTTCAGACAAATTGGCACCTTGTATAATCCGGTTGAGGGGTGGGGTTTAACCACGGATGGTAAACAGCTGATTGCAAGTGACGGTTCTTCCACTCTCTTTTTCAGAGATCCCGATACATTCAGAGAGTTGTCAAGAATTGAGGTTAAGCTTAAGGGGAAAAAGATAGATCAGCTAAATGAACTGGAATACATTAACGGAGATATCTGGGCAAACATTTACGGAAGCGACATGATTGTAATCATTGATCCTTCTACCGGGAATGTTAAAGCAACTGTCGATTGTAAAGGTTTGCTGCCTCTCTCTCTAAGAACAGCGAGAACGGATGTATTAAATGGAATAGCATATGATAAGCTTACCGGAGGCATCTATCTTACAGGCAAATACTGGCCAGCCATGTACAGGATTGAGCTTGTAAAAAGGTAAATCAAATTTTAATGGCTCTTACAATATGCTTTTTACCCTCCGGACCCTTCAGCCGTTTTACTTCAAACCCTGCCTCTCTTAATGCGTTTTTTACTATACCTTTAGAAGAGTAAGTTGCCAAAACAGATCCCGGATTCATACAGCCGGCAAGAGATTTGAAAATATCTTCTGTCCACAGTTCCGGTTGAATTTCAGGAGAGAAAGCATCATAATATACCACATTAGTCTCCTTTATAAAACCTGCCAGCCTGTTATCCGTTATCATATTGATATCGGAGTTAAGTTTTGTAAGTGTGAAGTTGCCGGTAATTTGTACAGGTCTCTCCCAGGGAGCGTCGTGAATTTTTTTAAACAATTGATCTGCACCGGCCTTACCTGTATATGATGCATAGTTGAGTTGTTCTACCTCGTCATTGATAAGAGGATACTTCTCTATTGCTATATAATTGAATTGAGTTTCCGGTAGCTCAATGGATTCCAAAACTGTTAACAGACAATTAAGACCGGTTCCCAATCCTGCCTCGGTTACTTTTACTGAGTCGGAGTTGGGGATGCGATTGGCAATAAAAAACATAAGTCCGCAATTGATAAAAATATGGAGACTCTCCGTAACTGCACCATTAGTAGAATGGTAACACTCTCTTGAATTGTCCAATTTTAAAGTAGTAGAACCGTCTGTGGTTGTTATCACCGATCGTTGGGTAAATGTTGGTGGCATAAAGCAATACTTAACTCATTTTTTTTATCTTTGCAAATTAGTCAACTTGTTTATAATTTTCAAATAGAATGGCGTTTTTAACAGATGTGCTGAAAAAATTTTTCGGTACAAAATCGGAGAGAGACCTTAAAGAGATACAACCTTTTGTTGATAAAACATTGCAGTTGTATTCCACAATTGATAAACTTTCAGATGATGAGCTGCGTGACCGGAGTCTTAAACTAAAAAAAATTGTTGCAGACAAGATAGCTGCAGATGAAGAGAGAAAGAGATCTCTCCGTGCCAGACTGGAGGATGTGATGATAGATGTGAGTGAAAAAGAGGAGCTTGCCACTGAAGTAGATAAACTTACCAAAAAGATAGACGAAGCTATTGAAGAGGTGCTCCTGGAGATTCTTCCGGAAGCATTTGCAATTATGAAATCGACTGCCCGCAGGTTTAAGGAGAATGACAATGTTACGGTAATTGCAACAGAATACGACAGGAATCTTGCT
>CAZPFI010000055.1:0-12180 GCA_964585795.1 uncultured Muribaculaceae bacterium
AAACTCTGCAGACGGAAAGTTGATATGGATGAAGGAATTGAGAGAAAACGAGCTTCATCCTGTATATACTCAGGGAGTTACAGTCAATCAGGGAGTGGTTTATGCAGGACATGGACACTATCTCACTGCACTGGATGCTGTAAACGGAAATATCTTATGGAGAAACAGTTCGTGGAGAGGTGGTGTTTGTACTGTGTCCTCTCCTGTTGTTGAGCCGGAATCGGGAGTGTTACTTACAACAGCATACTGGACAGGGCGTTTTGCCCATAATGCCGCAACAGGTGAACTCTTGTGGCAAAAACGGGATGATGACACCAGAATTGCAGACAACTCCCCTGTATTTTACAAAGGGAGGTTCTTTTATGCATCACCCGGTTTTATAATGGAGGTGGACCCGGTTACCGGTGAGGAGTATGTAAAACACAAAATAAACTACACCATTAACAATAACTCCCGTCCTGTTGTTACAGACAGACTTTTTGTTCTGGGGACCACAGATAAAGGTGTGGTAGCGTTTGACAGAGAGAACAATTACAAAGAGTTGTGGAACTTTAAGACCAATCCTGCTCTGTTCTATACCGCTCCATATACAAAAGATTTTCAAATGACAGTTGAGAGTGGTGCACTTCTACACAATAATGTAATCTATTTTGGGGCAAACGATGGACATCTGTATAGTGTTGACGCTATAACGGGTGTTTTCAGATGGAGGATTAATATAGGTGCTCCAATACTTGGTAACATAAAAGAAGAGGATAATGTGCTTTATTTCTCCGATTTTGGCGGAAACCTCTGGGCTATTGAGGTATAATACTCTATTAAATGGTTTACAAGGAGTTTATAGAGCACACAAAGGAGCAGCTTGCAACTCTCTATTCACAGCTGGAGGGACGGTCTATTGCAATACGGCTTCTGGAACATTTCTGTGGAATAAACCAGCACGAACCGCTTGTAGAACCCTTTGGTGCAATTGCACCCGATTGCCAGGTTGAACTGGAGAGAGCATTAGAACAACTTAAAGCGGCCAGACCTCTCCAATATATACTTGGCTACCAGCAATTTCTGGGAGAAAAAATTGTGGTCAAGGAGGGAGTACTCATTCCTCGTCCGGAGACCGAGGAGTTGGTTCTACTTGCAGAGCATTTTATTAAAGAGATTTCAGCAGGCAATGAGAATTCAGATAACTCTTTAACAATAATTGATATTGCCTGCGGATCGGGTTGTATAGCAACAGCGTTGGCAAAAAGGGTTGCTCTGGCAGAGGTTTTTGCCTGCGATATATCCGAAGATGCATTGAAGATTACGCGTGAAAACCTTCCACTGAGTGTGCCGGATAAAAACATCTTTTTGTTTGACATACTTAAATATCCTGCCAATGAACAGGTGTTGCCTGACCATTTTGGCAGTGAAACGGCAATAGACCTTATAGTAAGCAACCCACCCTATGTAACAGAGAGCGAGAAAAAGTCTATGAAAGCAAATGTGCTGGATTATGAACCCTCAATTGCCCTTTTTGTGCCGGACGACAATCCGCTTGTCTTCTACAGAGCATTGGAGTTGGTGGCTAGAGGGCATCTCAAAAAGAACGGAGCAATTTTTATGGAGATTAACGAACAATTCGGAACTGAAGTTGAGGGATTGTTCAATAATGGATATTACTCAGATATAGAGATAATTAGAGACCTGTTTGGTAAACAAAGAGTGGTAAAAGCAATAAAAAACTGAAAAATATATTTAATAACATTATTAATCGTAATCATTTTTTTATACATTTGCTCCCGAATTAGAAATGAACAGAAATTTTAACATACAGTTGTGGTGGTGGCACAGATCAGTTAGATTTGTGAGTACACCAATATAGTATGTTTTACCGTAATTAGATTAACAATAATTTAAACGATATACGAGGTCCGGTGCTCACGCACCGGGCCTCTTTTTTTTACCCAATTTATAAACATTTTAAAAGATGAAGACAACAAAAAAAATCCAGCTGGGCGAAAACGAAATTCCCAAACAATGGTACAACATTGTGGCCGATATGCCGGTAAGACCCAAACCTCTGCTTAATCCACAGACAAGAGAACCACTATTGCCTCATGAAATGGAGGGGCTTTTTGCTAAAGAACTTGTTAACCAGGAGTTTTCTGCCGAGCGATGGATTGATATTCCGGAGAAGGTGCTTCAGCTTTATAAAATTTACCGTCCTACTCCTCTGGTTAGGGCTACAAACCTGGAGAAGGCACTGGATACGCCGGCTAAAATCTTTTTCAAGAACGAGAGTGTAAGCCCTGTGGGTTCTCATAAGCTGAATACTGCCATAGCTCAGGCCTATTACAACAGCATTCAGGGCATTAAAAAGCTTACAACCGAAACAGGTGCCGGACAATGGGGTTCGGCAATGAGTATTGCTTGCCAGTATTTTGGAATAGAGCTGGTAGTGTTTATGGTTAAACGCAGTTACGAGCAGAAACCTTACAGAAAAATTGTAATAAACAGTTATGGGGGAAAAGTTTATCCTTCACCTACCAACCTCACTGGTTACGGACGCCAGGTACTTGAGCAGGATCCCGAATGCGGCGGGAGTCTGGGAATGGCAATTTCGGAGGCAGTTGAGATGGCGGTATCAACCCCTGACACCAGATATACTCTGGGCAGCGTATTAAACCATGTTCTGATGCATCAGACAGTGATAGGTCTTGAGGCAGAAAAGCAGATGGAGATGGCGGGAGAGCAGCCCGATAAGGTTATTGCATGTTTTGGCGGAGGTTCAAATTTTTCAGGTATAGCATTCCCGTTTCTAAGGCATAAACTTGCCGGGAAAAGTAATGTTCAGCTTATTGCTGCCGAGCCGGCTGCCTGTCCAAAACTTACCAATGGAAAATTTGAGTACGACTTTGGAGACACAGCCGGAATGACTCCGCTTATACCTATGTACACACTTGGGCACGATTTTCAGCCGGAGCAGATTCACGCAGCCGGCCTGCGTTACCATGGCGGAGGACAGCTGGTAAGTCAGTTGAAATCGGATGGTTTTATTGATTCCTGCGCCATAGAGCAACCTGAAACATTCAAAGCTGGTATTCTATTTGCCAAAACCGAAGGGATAATTCCTGCTCCTGAATCTACACATGCAATTGCCGCAACTATAAGAGAGGCGCTTAAAGCAAAGGAGAGCGGTAAAAGCGAAGTGATCCTCTTCAACCTCTCCGGCCACGGTCTTCTCGATATGGGGGCATATGAGAACTACATTTAATGGACATTTTAAAAGCTCAATTTTAAACAGGTTTGCGAAGAGTTTATAGCTTTTCGCGAACCTGTGTTTTAATATGATTTTTTTCTACTTTTGCCGCATGCAATATTTTGGTGAATTAATATCTATTTCGGTTGCGGTATCCTGGACCTTTACCGCACTCTTTTTTGAATTTGCCGGTAAAAGAATCGGCTCTCTGCCTGTTAATCTGTTAAGACTGCTTTTTGCGTTTTTTCTGCTGGGGGCTATGCTCTACCTTACTACCGGCTCCTTTTTCCCGGCAGATGCCGGTTTTAAAACATGGATGTGGATGTCTCTGTCGGGACTGGTAGGGTTTGTATTTGGAGACTTTTGCCTCTTTTATTCATACATACTTATAACAGCAAGATTCTCACAGCTGCTGATGACTCTTGCGCCTCCGTTTGCAGCTTTTTTCGGGTGGTTTCTGCTGGGAGAGAAGATGTCGTTTATGGGATTGCTGGGAATGACTGTTACACTTACAGGAATTGCAATTTCAATTCTAAAAAGAGGAGCTGCAAATAAAAAGAAAAATCCGGATGTGCAGGACTCCCTGGTTGCAGGAGCAAGCAACCTGACTGTTGTGGCCTGTTGTCAAAAAGAGAGAAAGAGTCTGTTGAAAAGAATAACACCGGAATTGTCTTTGCATCTTCCGGTAAAAGGCCTGTTGCTTGGGATAGGGGGTGCTCTGGGACAGGGGTTGGGTATTGTTTTAAGTAAACAGGGTATGAACTATTATGCATTGGAGGCAGAGGGGACAGTAGTTGCCTCCTATATACCGTTTGCAGCAACTCAGATGAGAATAATAACCGGAGCAATTGGTTTTGCCGCTATCATTCTTCTTACCAAAAGAGCATCGCTGTTCAGGGAGGGGCTTAAAGACAGAAAGGCTGTAGGGGCAATCTTTCTGGGAGCAATTTTTGGCCCATTCGTTGGTGTCTCTCTTTCGTTAATGGCTGTTCAGCACACCAATACAGCAGTTGCTTCGACAATTATGGCAACTACACCCATAATTATACTCATACCCTATGTTCTGCTGTATAAGCGCAAAGTAACCCTGATAGAGGTTACAGGGGCCATACTCAGTGTTGCAGGGGTTGCTCTCTTCTTCCTCTAAAGGCCCTCTCAACGGCTTATCTTATCTGAACAGAGCTCTCACCAGGTCGGGGACATCCTGCAGTGGTACAACATTTATTGAAGTGGTTGTTTTGGGCTTATTAAATGATGAGATAAAGATCTTTTCGAAACCCAGTTTTTGTGCTTCAGATATTCTCCTCTCTGTCTGCGAAACAGGTCTTATCTCTCCGCTAAGCCCAACTTCGGCAGCAAAGCAGTATTTCTGAGGAATTGCCACATCGAAATTAGAAGATAGGATTGCACAAACAACAGCCAGATCACATGCCGGGTCACTTACTTTAAGTCCTCCCGCCATATTGAGAAAAACATCCTTTGACGAAAGATGGAACCCGGCACGCTTTTCCAGCACGGCAAGTAGCATATTCATTCTTTTTACATCGAACCCTGTGGCCGATCTTTGAGGAGTGCCGTATGCTGCTGTGCTTACCAGTGCCTGTGTCTCAATAAGAAACGGTCTTGTACCATCCAGCATTGCCGAAACTGCTATACCGGACAGATTCTCCTTATGCATTGGAATAAGCATCTCAGAGGGGTTGTTTACCTCTCTAAGGCCTGTGTTAACCATTTCAAATATTGCAAGTTCTGCGGTTGACCCAAACCTGTTTTTTATACTTCTCAAAATTCTGTATGAGTGACGAGTGTCTCCTTCAAATTGCAGCACGACATCTACAATGTGCTCCAGAATCTTTGGTCCGGCAATCATGCCGTCTTTTGTTATGTGCCCGATGATAAAGATGGGAGTATTTGTCTCTTTTGCATATTTGAGCAACATTGCTGCACACTCTCTCACCTGGGAAACCGAACCCGGCGAGCTTTCAATAAGCTGCGAATATACTGTCTGGATAGAGTCAATAATTATTAACTGTGGTGTGGTCTCGACAGCTCTGTTTATAATGTTTTCGAGTAAAGTTTCATTAAGAATATAGCAATTGCTGTGCTCTCCGCCAAGGCGTCCGGCTCTCAGTTTTATCTGACCGGCACTCTCCTCTCCCGATACATATAGAGTTTTAAGTCCGGGACAGTGAAGAGGAATCTGTAACGAAAGGGTAGATTTACCAATGCCAGGTTCGCCACCCAGAAGCACTACCGAACCGGGTACCACTCCGCCTCCGAGAATCCGGTCGAGCTCTGCGTTACCGAGAGAGATGCGGTTTTGGGAGGTAAAGGTAATCTGGCTCAGCAGTTCGGGTTTAGGATTTCTTGCAGAGAGAAAGCCCGCTGACCCGAAACCCGCAACACCCGGGTCTTTGCTTACAATCTCCTCCTGCAGTGTGTTCCACTCTCCGCATGAAGGGCATCTCCCCAACCATTTTGCACTCTCATTTCCGCAGGATGTACAGAACCACGCCTTTTTAATTTTTGCCATATATTTGAATTTGATTAACAAATATAAGAAAGGTAAATGATAAAACAGAGGAATGATATTAGATTGTCAAATTCTATTATCTTTGTAGGCAATCGACACTTTAAATTTGATTAAAACACACATAATCAATAGATTGTCAAAGAAAAGATTGTGGCCGAAATTTTTAAGTATGAAAATTAAAAACCGGATATTATGAAAAAACTTGTCGGGACACTTTTGCCCCTTTTTTTAATTATTACAGCACCTCTGTTTTCGCAGGATAACCAGGCAATTATTCTCAAAACCGGGCAGTATGCCAAAGAGGTTCAACAGAAATGGCAAATTCCCGGAATGGCAATCTCTGTTGTAAAAGATGGTAAAATGATCTACTCTCAGGGGTTTGGTGTTAAAGAGCTGGGAGGAGATGAGAAGATTAATCCAAATACTCTTTTTCAGATTGGTTCGGTCTCTAAATCTTTTACTGCTGCAGTAATGGCATCTCTGGTAGATGAGGGTAAGGTTAAGTGGGAGGATACTGTCAAAAACATTCTGCCCGGCTTTGGAATGTACGATAAATGGGTTGAAGCCAATATTCAGGTTAAAGATATTATGACTCACCGTACCGGGCTTCAGGGTCAGCTTGGGACATATATACCAAATATGGGGTACGAGAGGGAGGATATATACAATATGCTGCCTCTGCTGAAGCCGAAGTACAGTCTGAGGGGCTCGTACGAGTACAATAATATCACTTACATAATAGCATCAAAGATAATTGAAAAGGTTACCGGTAAGAGCTGGGAAGATAATGTGAGAGAGAGAATTTTCCAACCTCTGGGAATGACCTCCAGCATGGTGACAGGAGAGGAGTTTGCAAATGCAGAGAATGTTGCCACACCTCACGAGTTTACATACAAAAGAGGAGCGATGATAACCGACACCACCTGGAAAGACTCAATTGTGGTTGCGCCTCTTTATGATGACGAACAGGCACTTCACTGGTTGTCGGTAATTGGCCCGGCTGGTTCTATCAGCTCCACTGTTGAAGATATGGCAAAATACCTCATATTTCATCTAAACAGAGGTGTTTATCAGCAGAAGCAGATCATTTCAAAAGAGCAGATGGATTATCTGCGAAGAGGACAGACAATAACTTCCCAGGACTCTGCAAGAGTAACTCTGTACGGACACTGTTGGTTTGTTGAACAAAACAGCCGTTACCGGGTTTATTTTCACACAGGGACAACATGGGGTTTCACGGCACTGTGTGCTTTTATCCCGGAGCATGACCTGGGAATTATGATACTGGTTAACTCCGAAGCTCCTGCCTTCCCAAGGTATGCCATTATGAGGAGATTAATTGACCTGTATAAGGGGTACCCCGATAAAGATTATAACACCATGTTTTACAACGACTGGCTTAAAACAGCCAGAACAAATATGGCTAATACTCTTAAGAGAGAGGCAGAGAAAGAGATTAAACCACAACCCGATGCAACTCTGCTTACCGGAACTTACCATAAGGGGCAGTTGTTTGGAGAAGCGTTGGTCTCGCTGGAAGATGGAGATCTTTACATAACAGCAGGTCCTAAACGGTGGAAGAGCAGGCTTACCCATAAAAACGGCAATGAATACAGTTTCAGAATGGGTGGAAACGAGTTTACTGTCAACTTTATAATTGATAATAAGAAAAAAAGGTGTACCGGGCTGGACATAGCTTTTGGGTACACAGAAAATTTTGGAGTCTGGAACAAATTAAAATAATTATAAACCGCACAAAATAAGTGCATAAAAATTGATGACAAAATGACTAAAAAAAGCCGTTTTGCCCGTGTGTTAGATTCTATAGAAGTTGTGGGTAATAAGTTGCCACACCCCGCTACTCTCTTTTTTATGATGGCGCTTCTTGTTGCCTTGCTCTCCTGGCTGGCATCATCCTTCGGGTTACAGGCCACACATCCTGCAACCGGAGATATAATTAAGGTGAAAAACCTTCTTGATGCCGATGGTATAAGGTGGATTTATACCAATGTCGAACATAACTTTGTAAAATTCCCTCCCCTTGGATTAGTTCTTGCAATAATGATAGGAATAGGAGTAGCCGAAGGTTCGGGACTCTTTACCGTTCTTGTAAGACAACTGGTTCTTGGAGCCCCAAAGAGTTTGATTACCTCTGCCATAATAGTTGCAGGTATTTTTTCTCACCTTGCTTCCGAAGTTGGATATGTGATTCTTATACCATTGGGAGCAATGATTTTTCATGCTCTTGGCCGTCATCCCATGGCCGGTTTTGCAGCTGCATTTGCGGGTGTGAGTGCCGGTTTTGGGTCGAATTTCGTAATTGGTTCGGTAGATCCTATACTTGCAGGCCTCTCTACCTCAGCTGCACAGATTATTGATGCAGATATGAACATCAACCCTATGGTTAACTACTTCTTTATGATTGCAAGTGCATTGATGGTAACCTTTGTAGGCACATGGATTACCGAAAAGATAGTTGAACCGCGGCTGGGAAAATATACCGGAAACGAAAAACCACTTGAAATAGAGCAGATATCACCGCTGGAAAGGAAGGGCCTCAGATGGGCCGGGTACGGAACACTCATATTTATTGCTTTAATGGCATGGACAATTATACCTGAGAATGGTCTCCTGAGAGACCCCGAAACAGGTGGAATACTACGCTCTCCGTTTTTCTCCGGAATTGTTGTGGGGCTTATGTTCCTGTTTTTTGTACCGGGTCTCATATACGGTATCATTGTAAAAACCATAAAAAGTGACAAAGATGTTGTAAAACACATGACTCACTCTATGAAGGGGCTAGGGGGATATATTGTCCTTGTCTTTTTTGCTGCACAGTTCATCTACTGGTTTAACTACTCCAACCTAGGACTGGTTGTAGCCATAGACGGAGCCGATTTCCTCAGTCACATAGGATTTACCGGAATACCGCTTATTGTTGCTTTTGTAATTCTTGCTGCATTCCTCAATATGTTTATGGGTAGCGCCTCGGCTAAATGGGCAATAATGGCACCCGTGTTTGTGCCTATGTTCATGTTCTTGGGCTACCACCCCGGGCTTACTCAGGCAGCATTCAGAATAGGAGACTCTGTCACAAATGTAATTACACCCATGATGAGCTATTTTGCACTGATAGTTACTTATGCCCAGAGGTATGATGAGAAAAACGGAATAGGCACCATAATATCTCTAATGATTCCATATACTGTTATCTTTTTAATTGTATGGACAGTACTTATTGCATTATGGATGTGGCTGGGAATACCTGTCGGTTTTGACGGACCGGTACATCTGCCGTAAAATAATCTCCGCGCCAGTTTTGTGTATGTTCTTTATAGGTAGGGATTTAAAAATGAACCAATTTTGCATAATCATTTGGCTGGTTTTTATAGCGTTCATATTTAAACGGTTGCACAAAACTGGCGCGGAGGAACATTTTTTTATATATTTGTAAAAAACCTGAGAAATGAAAAGAGTCTTAACAATCGTTCTTGTTTTATTTGTGGCTGCTGCCACATTTGCACAGCAGGGCAAAAAGCCGGTGATAGGCATCTCCTCTACCTGGGGAGAGGGTACCGCAACTTCTGCCCCTTTAACCTATGTAGAGTCTGTAATCAGGGCCGGTGGTGTGCCTGTGGTTCTGCCAATTACTCACGATCCCGAGATTATGTCCCGTATGCTTGACGGAGTTGATGGAATTATTATGACAGGAGGAGAGGATATTGACCCTCTTAAATGGTTTGGTGAGGAGCCGGTTCCGGGTATGGGTCAGATAGTGCCCGACAGGGATGTTTTTGATATTGCTCTCATAAGGATGGCAATAGAGAGGAATATGCCGCTTTTGGGCATTTGCCGCGGACACCAGTTGCTAAATGTCGCATTTGGCGGAACTCTTTACCAGGACATCCCTTCCCAGGTAAAAGGACCTCTTGTTAAACACAGCCAGAGAGCTCCGCGCAACTATGGTACACACACCATAGATATTGAGAAAGGTTCTCTGTTAAACAGACAGATAGGGCTGGAAAAAGTAGCTGTTAACTCATATCATCATCAGGCGGTTAAGGATATTGCTCCCGGATTTAAGGTAACTGCACGCTCGGTTGACGGAATAATTGAAGCAATAGAGAAGAAAGGGTCCGACAGAGTCTCAGGGGTGCAATTTCATCCCGAAGGTTTCACGGCAAGCAATATTGATACTTTTCTTGGAATATTCAAGCATCTGATAGAGGAGGCAAAGCTGTACAGTAAAGAGAAAAAGTAGTTGTGGCCTCTTTTTTTGTTTTGACAGCGTAACTTTTAGTTGCGCTGTCTTTTTTATGTAGTATATTATCAAAAAGATAAACAGATAATTTGCGTAACTTTCCGTTGCCGGTTTTTTTAAGTATTGTAACACCACATTTGTATACTATTTTCGTTACCGAAAAGCTTTCCACAAAGATCGCCGGCCTTGGGTTAAAATATTTAATTCGACATTAATGTCATGGTTAGTCTTAAATATTTAAATGAGCCGGTGATTTTTTAAAATGAGTGCTTAGAAAGTTTTTTATTGTGTAAAACATTTAAGATTATTTATGTTATTTAAAGTTGGAGGTATGAAAAAATCATTAAAAAAAGGTGGACTATTAACACTTTTATTAACAATTTCTGTTTTAACCACAGCACAGCTTGTTTATATGAACAGATCTGTCGACACTGCATTAATTGATACCGAAGTATGCTCACATTGCTCAGTTTGTTGGGTAAATTATTCGGATATTTTTGAGCAATCTGCACAAGGTTATGCCAAATGGGTCTATTCAGACGGTGTGGCATTCGGAGTGGATTACTACAATTATCCAACATCGGCACATAAAGAGTGGATTCAAGAAGCTGAAGTACTATGTCCTAGCGCTGCGATTATTTATAACTGGTCTGTTCAATAATAATGTTTAAGTGGTTGCTTTTCAATACTCAAATTGGCGAAATGAATGCGTAAATTTTTAGACTTAACGATGAAACAATTATCTCCTTTCATTGTTGCTGTTTGCATCTGTTCATTTTTTAGTTGTAAAGGGGAAAAGGAGGAGTGGTTAGAAAATGTAAATGTTATTGATATTCAGGGAGCTGTTGGCAAAGGTAAGGTTGTTAATCTTTCGCAAGTTGCAGAAAGCATAAGCTATATACCTCTTGAAACCAATGAAAACTCAATATTCAGACAAACGCCATTCCCAAAAATAGTATACGAGAGAGGTATGGTATTCTATATTCAGGACGATGCTATAAAGGTTTTTAATGAGCAGGGAGATTTTTTATATACATTTGACAGACTAGGTCGTGGCCCTCATGAATATCTGGGGTTGTTTAATGTTCATTATGACACGGATAATGACATTCTTTGTATAACATGCTTAAATAAGCTTTTAGAATACTCTCCCAAGGGTGAATTTATAAGAGAAGTTTATTATCCACAGGATGCCTATAATCCAAATAGGGGCAGAAAAATTGGAGATGACAGGTATATTGTTCTTGAAAGCGCAATAAAGACCGGTTTTGCTGCCCTCATCTTCAATCAGCAGGGAGAGATTTTAAAAAGGATTGAATATCCGTTGGAGGAGTACGAGTTTATTAAGAGATTATCTGAGTTTCATACTTTTCACTTAACATACTCTTTTCGATACAAAGACAAAATAAGACTTCAGAATGGAATTAATCCCTATATACTTGGGATACATAAAGATCTTTCTGTTGATACTGCTTATATAATAAACTACGGTAAGTATTCATTAAAAAATGCTAAGAATATTCCCCGAATAATTAAAGGAATGCCATATATTCAAAGATATGCATATATTTATGAGAGTGACAATTATTTGTTTATGGAATTTAGACTAGGATCGTTGATACGCTCTCCAAGGGTTATGCCAACAGCAGATGGAAGGACATTTACTTCAGATATCTCGTGTGCACTTTACAATAAAAAGAGTGGTGAATTCTTTTTTGTGGATCAACCAGAGTTGGAACAACGGGGTCTTGTCGACGACCTGGAAGGAGGGCCTGCATTTTGGCCGGTTTATATAAGTAACGATGATTACATGGTGAGTGCCATTATGGCAACAACCTTAATTAAATATGTTGAAACCCGGCCGGTATCTGAGAACTTAAAGCAGATTGTGCATCAGATTAATGAAAATTCCAATCCTGTGCTTATTGTAGTTAAATTAAAAAAAGATACAGAAAATTCCTTAAAATAATGTGATGATGGAAGAAAAGGGATTCTTATATTTAACAGCGCTGATAAACATTGAGAATTGCAACAAATGCGGTCTTTGCGCAGAGGCAGCACCTGCAGTAATTGTTGTTGATAATGACAATTACCCATATTGGTTATACGGTTATTCACAGGGAGGTTTGCGCTTCTGGCAAAACTTCT
>CAZPFI010000056.1:0-11947 GCA_964585795.1 uncultured Muribaculaceae bacterium
ACATAGTTGCTGAGGCAGGTCAGCCGGGTGCTGTAACTATAGCTACCAACATGGCCGGTCGAGGAACTGACATTAAGCTGGGAAGAGGTGTAAAGGAGGCAGGGGGTCTTGCAATTATTGGTACAGAAAGGCACGATTCACGAAGGGTGGACCGTCAGTTAAGAGGTCGGGCAGGTCGTCAGGGTGACCCGGGCTCTTCAAGTTTTTTTGTATCCCTTGAGGATGATCTTATGAGATTGTTCGGTTCGGAGAGAATTGCAGGTCTTGTTGACAGGATGGGGATGAAAGAGGGTGAGGTATTACAGCACTCAATGTTGTCGAAATCTATTGAGAGAGCTCAGCGCAAGGTGGAAGAGAATAACTTCGGTATAAGAAAGAGATTACTGGAGTATGATGATGTGATGAACTCACAGAGGGAGGTTATCTACACAAGAAGAAGAAACGCTCTTTACGGAGAGAGAATAGATGTTGATGTTCAAAACATGATGACTGACTTCTCTGAAAGTATGGTGCAAAATTATCACGGTTCGATATCTTTTGAAGAGTTTAACATAGAGACCATAAGACAGCTCTCCATTGAACCGGGTATTAATGAAGAGTTTTACCGTGATGCAGATCCGGTACTCATCTCAGACAAACTAACAGAGACAATTCAGACAGTTTATAAAAGAAGAGTAGAGACACTGGTAGGCCAGGCATGGCCAATACTAAAGCAGGTGTACGAGACTCAAAGTGCTACATACGATAATATTGCAGTACCGGTAAGTGACGGTACAAAAGTTATGCAGCTTGTCATTAACCTTAGAAAGGCATATGAGAGCAGTGGTAAAGAGATAGGCAAATCGCTAAGCAAAAGCATAACACTTATGATGATCGATGAGTATTGGAAAGAGCATTTGCGTGAAATGGACGATCTGAAACAGTCTGTTCAGAACGCAACTTACGAACAGAAAGATCCACTTTTGATCTATAAATTCGAAAGTTTCAAACTGTTCCAGACAATGCTGGAGAAGATAAACAGAGATGTTCTGTCGTTTCTTTTAAAAGCCCATATCCCAATGAGAGAGACTCAGAAAGAGCCAATTGCATTGAGACAGGAGCAGAGGAAGAGAGCCGATTTGAGTAATATGCAGACTTCCAGATCAGATCTGGTAACTTCGGGAGAGCCAAGAAGCCAGGCACCTGTTCATGTAGAGAAGAGAGTGGGAAGAAACGATTCTTGTCCTTGCGGAAGTGGAAAGAAGTATAAGAACTGTCACGGATCAAATATGTAATTTTAAAAAGATTAAAAAATGTTTGATGTTTTGGTTATAGGTTCAGGTCCGGGAGGGTATGTGGCAGCTATAAGAGCTTCACAGCTCGGGCTGAACAGCGCTGTTATTGAGGCGGCAGATCCGGGAGGTATATGTCTTAATTGGGGTTGTATCCCTACAAAAGCATTGTTAAAAAGCGCCGAAGCACTTTACTATTCAAAGAATTCTGCTGAATACGGTGTTGTGATAGAGGGTGTTATTAACCCCGACATAAAGTCTATAGTTGCCAGAAGCAGGGAGGTATCATCAGGAATGAGCAGGGGTGTAGACTATTTGTTAAAAAAGAACCGGGTTACATACATAAACGGTTTCGCAAAACTTAAGGGCAAAGGAGAGGTTGAGGTTACAGATAACTCAGGGGAGACAAAACATTTTGAAGCAAAAAATATTATTATCGCTACCGGAGCAAGACCCGTTTCACTCCCTTTCGCCCCAATCGACGGGAATAAGATTTTATCATACCGCCATGCCATGGTTCCTGAGACTATACCGGAAAGTATAGCCGTAATAGGTTCCGGAGCAATAGGCAGTGAATTTGCATGGTTTTACCGCTCTTTGGGAACTCAGGTGTACCTTATTGAATATATGAGTAACATTGTACCATTAGAGGACGAGGAGGTGTCGGCACAGCTTGCAAGATCATTCAGAAAAGCAGGCATAAAAGTTTTAACATCTGCAGAAGTGACCAATGTTGATACTACCGGAGAGAATTGTACAATTAATGTCAGGACAAAAAAGGGAGAAGAGTTGATTGTTGTCAACAAAGTTCTCTCTGCTGTAGGTGTTGTTGCCAACACTGAGAACATAGGTCTCGAGAAATGTGGTATATCTGTTGAGAGGGGTAAGATAAAGGTTGATGAAACATATATGACAAACATACCCGGCATTTTTGCAATCGGTGATGTGATTGCAACTCCTGCACTCGCACACATTGCATCGGCAGAAGCTATCTGCTGTGTAGAAAGCATTGCCGGACTAAAACCAAAACCGATTAATTACCATAACTTCCCTGCCTGTACATATACCTCTCCCGAGATTGCTTCCGTAGGGTTAACAGAGCAGAAAGCCAGAGAGAAAAATATCGGATACAAAGTAGGGAAATTCCCTTTTACCGCATCCGGAAAAGCATCTGCAGCCGGTAAGAGGGATGGATTTGTTAAGCTGATAGTTGATTCCAAAACAGACAAAATTCTTGGGGCACATCTTATTGGATATAATGTTACGGAGATGTTATCAGGCATAATTGTCGCCCGCAATTTAAACGCCACAGCAAAAGATTTTATTAACAGTATACACCCTCATCCAACAATGAGTGAGGCAATTATGGAGGCCGCTGCAGCAGTGCACGGCGAAGTTATTCATATATAAAAATATAGCTATGTCAAAAAACGATATTTCAAGTCAGATTGTTGAGGTCAACAGAATATCTTCCGGTTCTGAATTTCATGGAACATTAAATTCATCATCTGATATTAGAATTGATGGTTTTGTTGAGGGTAAGATCTCTACAACCGGCAAACTGGTTATAGGAGAGTCGGCCAGACTGCTGGGTGAAGCTATATGTCGCAGTTGCGATATTTACGGAGAGATGGACGGGAAGGTTTTGGTAAGAGAGGTCTTTGGACTCAGAAAGTCGGGCAGTATTAAGGGCAAGGTTGCATGTAATAAAATATTTATAGAAGAGGGCGGTGAGTTTAACGGCTCTTGTAAAATGATTGAGGATAGCGAATTCGATGAGTTACAAAGAATTCCCGGATAGCACATTTACAGCAGACAGAAGTATATAAATAAAATGAGGATGACTTATGTTTTAGTCATCCTCATTTTATTAATTTTGTTTAGCTTTAGTATGTAGCTGAATAGACAGATACGCAAGTATTTGCATTTCCAATATCAACGCCTACATAAGCTTTCTTATCTTCGGATTCGGCTGAGTATGAAGAGAAATTATCCTTATCAAGATCTTCGGCTATATGTTTTGAGTATAATGCATATCCTACAGAAGCACATTTCTCAGGATTTGCAACTACATTAACAGAGCAGAAATCACCAAACTCCTCAACAAACAGATCTACAAGATCTTTATGGAGTGAACCACCTCCAACAAGAATTATTTTTGAGCACATTTCAAAATCTTCATCATTGAAATAGCGTCTCATAGCCGGTGAGATGACATTTTTGTAGTAGGTTTGAAGAGCAATTTTTTTCTCTTCTCCAAACTCTTTTCTCTTACGGTTAAGAAACATGAATCCCTTTGTAAATAGTTGGTCTAGCTGGTGCTCTGTCCTCATTTTAAGGTAAGTATGCTTACTAAGTTCCTGTGCAAAGATATTTACCGGATAGCTTATACCGTGTGTGCTGAAAAAAGATCTGGTTAAAAATCCGTCAGGAGTGCTTACTGCACCCTCGCATGTTCCATAACCCAGACTTATAATTATGTAATTCCCCTCAACAGGCTGATCTCCTTTTCTTACGGCAAAATCACAACCAAGAAGTTCGGGGATAACATTAACAGATGCAATTGAAACTGCACGCTGTTCTGAGTTAAGATCTCCGCTCTCATTGGCTTTATAATATGTAATTACCTTCTCATCTTTGTAGTACTCCAGTGCATCTTCTTTATTTAGCTGATAAGTTGCATAGGGGAAACCGGTTGTAAGGACAAGTTTAGGTAATTTCCCGTTTTTACTCTCACCTTTAAGCGCACTGCTTGCAAGAATGAGAGCCGATTGACTTATAATCTTATAATCCACATCTGTGGGAGAGGTGTTTATTGATTTGTGGGGAGAGACACCTTCGTTAAGCGCGTGTAAACCTACCAGATAATCGGCGCTGTCAAATTTTAGTTTGGCAAAGCCCAAAATTGGGTCATTACAAGTAGAGAAGTCGCTTAGTGTTGCCTCATATACACTGGGGAAAGAGTAAGTTTTAATCATAGTTGTCAAATTTTGGGTGAAAATAGCAAAAAAATCTATTTATACACTATTTAATTACAAAGTTTTTTTAATCTTATAATGATTTCTTTCACTGCTGTTTCTTGAAATGAGTTCGGCAACAAATCCGGAGAGAAAAAGCTGCATTCCGATTATTAAAGCAACAAGAGAGATGTAAAATAGGGGCTGGTCTGTCACAGGTCTGTAAATCAAACCTTTAGACTGGCTGATAATCTTCTCAGCAATAAGATATCCGGAGATTATCGCTCCAACCATAAAGGTAAGAGTGCCTATCAGGCCAAAAAAATGCATCGGTTTTTTACCAAAACGCGCAAGAAACCAAAGTGATAAGAGATCGAGAAAACCGTTCACAAAGCGGTTCATTCCAAATTTGCTTTTACCAAATTTCCTTGGATGGTGAATAACAATTTTTTCGCCTATTTTATTAAATCCGGCGTTCTTTGCAAGATATGGGATGTAACGGTGCATTTCACCATATACTTCAATATTCTTAACGACTATGCTTTTATACGCCTTAAGACCGCAGTTCATGTCATGAAGTTTAATACCCGTTACCCTTCTTGCAGTAAAATTATAAAGTTTGGAAGGGATGTTTTTTGAGAGTTTTCCGTCTCGTCTCTTTTTTTTCCATCCTGAAACCAGGTCGTATCCCTCTTCTCTAATCATTCGTACCAGGTGGGGAATCTCCTGCGGATTATCCTGAAGATCGGCATCCATTGTAACAATTACTTCTCCTGTTGCCGCTTCAAAACCGCAGAACAGGGCTGCACTTTTACCATAGTTACGCCTGAACGATATGCCCCTTACTCTGTTGTCTTCCTGGTGTAACTCTTCAATAACCTTCCACGAATTGTCTGTACTGCCATCGTCTATGAAAATCAATTCATAAATCAATGAATGATCTTTAAGTGCTTCAGATAACCACATCCACAACTCTCTCAAAGACTCCTCTTCGTTATAAACCGATATTACGACTGACAGATCCATAAAAGGTGGGATAATCGGTTAAATTGCTTCAGTTTTGGTAAAGATATCTCCTTTTTTTGTATAGTTTGCAATTACAGCAGACGCTATAACACCAAAAATTACATAATAGAAAAGTGAGAAAGCAAAAACAATTTGCGGTAAGATACCCTGGATTTTTGCAAAGTTATCCAATGCTTCAGGGTTTGAAGACTGCATTGCTGTAAGTACTGTTTCCATCTGTGCAGCAACTGCATCCGGAAATATTACGGCAAAATGCAAAAACATATAAGCTGCACATATTACAGATGAGAAGAGGCAAATAAGAAATCCAAATGCAAAACCCTCTTTATAAGTAAATATTTCGGCAGGTTTAGCGTAATCTTTAATGAAGTAATAGAGAAGCCAGAGAACACCCACAAATTTAACAACCCATAAAATTAGTTTTATTGCTGTTCCGGGTTCGAAGACAGTGTTTATAAGAGTGTGAAAAACGGTTATCAGTGCAAGCAGCAGACCGTACATTGCGGCAGCACTCCATTTGTTTGAATTCATAGTTGATTGAATGAAAAATGTTATTACAAAAGTTTATGCAACTCCAAATTTAGCTAAAATACCAATGCTTGCAAAATTTACATATTTTTTAAAAATATATTTAACTTTGCAGCTCTATTAGTAAATACTTTATAATGATAAATATTACTTTCCCGGATGGAAACATCCGTCAATATGAAAAAGGAGTAACTGCCTTTGAAATTGCAAATTCCATAAGTCCACGCCTTGCTTCAGAGGTGCTTGCGGCCTCAGTTAACTCAAAAATATTTGAAATAAACAGACCTATTCTTGAGGACTCGGTAATTAAGCTTCATAAATGGGAAGATCCACAGGCAAAGAGCACATTCTGGCACTCTTCATCTCATCTTATGGCTGAGGCGCTGGAGCAGCTTTATCCCGGAATAAAATTTGGCATAGGACCTGCAATTGAAACAGGATTTTATTATGATGTAGATTCCGGAGAGAAAAGCATAACAGAGTCCGATCTTAAAAATATTGAGGAGAGAATGCTTGAACTGGCCAGAGAGAAACAGACTTTTGTAAGGAAGGAGATTGGAAAAGAGGAGGCAATGGATGTTTATTCAAAAAAGGGAGACCAATATAAGTGTGAACTTATTAACGACCTGGAAGACGGCACTATATCTTTCTATACCAACGGCACATTTACCGATCTTTGCCGCGGACCGCATCTTGCTGATACATCTGTAATTAAAGCCGTTAAGCTGACATCTGTTGCAGGCGCATACTGGAGGGGAAACGAAAATAATAAAATGTTGACCCGTATTTACGGAGTTACATTTCCTCAGAAGAAGATGCTGGATGAATATCTTGTAATGCTTGAGGAGGCAAAAAAGAGAGATCACAGAAAAGTAGGAAAAGATTTGGAATTGTTTGCCTTCTCGCAGAGAGTGGGGCAGGGCCTTCCACTGTGGTTACCAAAGGGTGCAATGTTACGCGAAAGACTTGAGAACTTTCTGAAAGTTGTTCAGAAGAGACACGGTTATCTGCCTGTTATGACACCTCACATAGGTCAAAAGGATCTTTATGTAACCTCAGGACACTATGCTAAATACGGAAAGGACTCATTTCAGCCAATTCATACCCCCCAGGAAGGAGAAGAGTTTCTGCTGAAACCGATGAACTGTCCTCATCATTGCGAAATTTACAAGACAAAACCAAGATCCTATAAAGATATGCCACTCAGGCTCGCAGAGTTTGGAACGGTTTATCGTTACGAGCAGAGTGGTGAGCTTCACGGATTAACCAGAGTAAGAGGATTTACTCAGGATGACGCACATATTTTCTGCAGGCCGGATCAGCTTAAAGAGGAGTTTATAAAAGTTATTGATATTGTACTTTATATCTTTAAAACTCTCGATTTTAAAGACTATACTGCCCAAATTTCATTAAGGGATCCGGAGGATTCTGCAAAATATATCGGAAGCGATGAGAATTGGGAAAAAGCCGAGCAGGCAATTATTGAAGCAGCTGCCGAAAAGGGTCTTAACACTGTTATTGTCCCGGGCGAGGCAGCGTTCTACGGGCCTAAACTCGACTTTATGGTAAAGGATGCCATTGGCAGAAAATGGCAGCTTGGTACTATTCAGGTAGATTACAATCTTCCTGAAAGATTCGAACTGGAGTACACAGGGGCTGACGATAAGAAACACAGGCCGGTGATGATTCACAGGGCGCCTTTTGGCTCTATGGAGAGATTTGTTGCAGTACTAATTGAACATACAGGTGGAAAATTCCCTTTATGGCTCACTCCCGAGCAAGCCGTTATACTGCCGATTAGTGAAAAGTACAACGATTATGCAAAAAAAGTTGTAGAATTCTTGAATAATTGCGATATTCGCGCCTCAATTGACGACCGAAATGAAACTATCGGTAAGAAAATCAGGGAGAATGAGCTTAAAAGAGTTCCATTCCTTCTTGTTGTGGGGGAGAAAGAGGCTGATACAGAGATGATTTCGGTTAGGAGACAAGGTGAGGGGGATAAGGGACAGATGTCAGTTGAACAGTTTGTGAATATTGTAAATGAAGAGATTAAACAACAAATTAATTACTAACAAAATTTAAGGAGGACTATTTATCGCTACACCTTTTAAACCTCGTCCCGGAGGATTTTTCAAAAAACCGACCAATTCATCAACCCGAAGCCCTTATGACAGGCGTTTGCCTCAAAGAAAAGTTGATGACGGTCCAAAGATGAATGAGAATATAACTGCCCAGAGAGTGAGGGTAGTCGGGGACAATGTCGAAAATCCTGGAGTTTACTCACTATCAGAGGCAATCAGGATGGCAGAGGCGATGGAGCTGGACCTTGTAGAGATATCTCCTAATGCAGATCCGCCTGTCTGTAAGATAATCGATTACCAAAAGTATCTTTATCAGCAGAAGAAAAAGGCAAAGGAGATGAAGATTAATGCTTCTAAAATAGTGATTAAAGAGATTAGGTTTGGGCCTAATACAGATGAACACGATTATCAGTTTAAGCTCAAACATGCTCAGACTTTTCTGCAGGAGGGAGCTAAAGTAAAGGCGTTCGTGTTTTTTAAAGGACGCTCAATTCTCTTCTCAGATCAGGGAGAAAAACTACTATTAAGGTTTGCCCTTGAACTTGAAGAGTTTGGTAAGGCAGAACAGATGCCAAAGCTGGAAGGAAAACGCATGATTATGATGCTTACACCAACAAAGAAAAAATAGCTGCCATGCAGCAACTTAATTAATAAATTATAAGTACAATGCCAAAGATCAAAACCAACTCCGGTGCAAAAAAACGGTTTCAGTTAACCGGAACAGGTAAAGTGAAGAGGAAGCACGCTTACAAGAGTCACATCCTTACAAAAAAGACCATAAAGCAAAAGAGGAATCTTACCTATTCTGCCCTGGTCTCAGATGCCGACCAAAAGAGGATTAAAGCTCTGTTAGTAGCTTAAGTTAGTAATTATTAACCTGAATGAACAGCAGGATAAGTTTCTCATTTGAGGAGAGCGCTGACATTCTTAAAACAAAAAGTGTAGTATGCCAAGATCGGTAAATTCGGTAGCTTCAAGAGCACGCCGGAAAAAAATTCTAAAACAGACACGAGGTAATTTCCTTGCCCGTGCAAATGTGTGGACAGTAGCTAAGAATACTTTTGAAAAAGGTCTTACCTATGCCTACCGCGACAGAAAAAACAAAAAACGCACTTTCCGTGCACTTTGGATTCAGAGAATAAATGCAGCTGCAAGACAGCATGGTATGAACTATTCGGAGTTTATTGGAAAACTGGCCAAAAATAATGTAGGGCTTAATCGTAAGGTTCTTGCCGATTTAGCGATGAATAACCCTGCTGCTTTTGAAGCAGTTATCAACTCTGTAAAGCAATCATAAATTGAAAGCCCTTCAAATATTGAAAAACAGATGGTTCAGATACTCTTTCTGGACCCTGCTGTATCTTTTGTGGGTGATATGGTTTGGCAACTGGTGGTTTTTGCTTGGCACTGTTGTCATATTCGATTTATATATCACAAAAAAGGTTAAGTGGGCGTTCTGGAAGAAGCAATATAAGGAGGGAGAGAAGAAAAATGCCTGGTTTGAATGGATTGATGCAATTATTTTCGCATTGGTAGTCTCAACTTTTATTAAAGCATTCTTTTTTGAAGCTTATATGATACCTACCTCCTCTATGGAGAGGACTCTAATGACAGGAGATTATCTTTTTGTAAGCAAGTTCAAATACGGGCCTAAAGTGAGCCAGACTCCCATATCTTTTCCGTTGGTTCACAATGTTCTTCCAATAACAGGAGGTGAATCGTATCTTAAATGGATTCAGAATCCTTACAGACGAATGGCCGGAATCACCAGTGTAAAGCGAAACGACATTGTGGTGTTTAATTTCCCTCACGGAGATACTGTTTTAAAAGCCGTACCTTCGGAAGATTACTATACCCATGTGAGACTTAACGGACGGAATTATACTCACAGAATGTATGGACCTGTCGTTGTAAGGCCTGTAGACAAAATGGACAACTATGTCAAGAGGTGTGTAGCTGTTGCAGGAGACTCACTGGAGATTATCAACGGCGTAGTGTTTGTTAACGGGCAGCAGCAACCCGGCTTTACAGGCATTCAGAATACATATACTGTTTTTACCAACGGAACTCAGGTTAATCCAAAAATTGTGGAAGCAATGGGTATTAACCCTGCAGAACTCTATTTCGATGCATCTTTACCGGGATATCACGCATTTCCGATGAACGAAGCCGAGGTAAAGGAGATTGGAAATCTGCCTAATGTTTTGGATATAAGACAAAACATTGATTTCTATCCTCCTGATTTTCCCGATTCACCACTTATGCTCTTCCCTTTTGCAGGAGACTATAAATGGACCCGGGATAATTTTGGACCTTTATGGATACCTAAAAAAGGTGAAACTGTGGAGTTAAATTCAGATAATTTACCTCTGTACAGCAGAATTATTTCGGTGTATGAAGGTAAAGAACTGATTACCCGCGGAGATTCAATTTTTATCAATGGAGTGTACTCTGAGAGTTATACATTTGATATGAATTACTATTTCATGCTGGGAGATAACAGGCATAACTCTCTTGACTCCCGTTACTGGGGTTTTGTTCCCGAGTCGCATGTGGTTGGTTCACCCTCCTTGGTCTGGTTTTCAAAAAGTCAGAACAAGACTTTTCCTAAAAATATAAGGTGGAAAAGGATTTTTAAATTTGTGTAAATATTTTGGAATAAGAAAAATATTCACGATATTTGCAACCCTCGAAAAAATTATAAAAATTACTATATACAATGGCACGTGTTTGTCAAATTACTGGAAAGAAGAGAATGATTGGGAATAATGTTTCTCACTCAAAACGCAGAACAAAGCGTGAATTTGCACCAAATCTGCTAAATAAGCGTTTCTGGCTGGAGGAGGAACAGAGGTATGTTACACTAAAAGTATCTGCAGCAGGAATTCGCACAATCAACAAAAAAGGTCTTAGCACCGTACTGAAGGAGGCAAAGGCAAAAGGTTTACTTAATCTGGTTTAATAATTAAGCAATATGGCAAAGAAAGGTAACAGGGTTCAGGTTATACTGGAGTGCACAGAGCAGAGAGAAAGCGGTGTTCCCGGAATATCAAGGTATATAACAACCAAGAACAAAAAGAACACCACTCAGAGGTTGGAGCGCAAAAAATACAACCCATTTATGAAGAAGGTAACTCTTCATCGTGAGATAAAGTAGTAAAAACAGATAAAACAGAAATATAATGGCAAAGAAAGTAGTTGCTACATTCGGCGGCGGTAAAGGTCAGGCGAAGTCAAAAGTAAAATGCATCAGAATGACCAGGTCGGATCGCAGTGGTGCATATGCATTTCAGGAGGAGATGGTGCCTGTTGATGATGTGAAGGATTTCTTTAGCAGAAAATAATTTTTTGCTTCTTTAAATTTAAGCGCTGTCTGCAAAGGCAGCGCTTTATTTTTAAAATAATCTGTCAATATTTGTATCTTTGAAGCTTAATATTTTTTTTATGGCTGTTTTTGGATTATTTGGCTCAAAATCAAAGGAAGAGAAGAGTGCTCTGGATATAGGTTTATCAAAGACTAAAACCGGCATATTTGAGAAATTGACAAGAGCAGTTGCAGGAAGATCCAGGATAGATGAGCAGACTCTTGATGACATAGAGGAAGCTCTTGTAGCATCCGATATCGGAGTGGAAACCACCTTAAGAATAATTGAGAGATTGGAGAGCAGGGTTGCCAGGGATAAATACATGAATGCCGCTGAATTACAATCAATACTCAAGGAGGAGATTGAGTCTCTGTTAAATATTGACAGGGATTTCAAGGAGGAGGAACCTTTCGACTTCTCAAAAAAGCCCTATGTAATAATGGTTGTGGGTGTAAACGGAGTGGGAAAGACAACAACAATTGGTAAACTTGCCTATAAATTAAAGTTGTCGGGGAAAAAGGTTCTTTTGGGAGCTGCTGACACCTTCCGGGCAGCTGCCGTTGAACAGCTTACAATCTGGAGTACAAGGGCAGATGTTCCCATTGTAAAACAGGGCATGGGAGCAGATCCTGCTTCTGTTGCATACGATACAGTATCCTCTGCTTTAAAGCAGGATGCCGATGTTGTACTGATTGATACAGCAGGAAGGCTTCACA
>CAZPFI010000057.1:0-11915 GCA_964585795.1 uncultured Muribaculaceae bacterium
ACTGATAGATTTTTACAACACGGGAATAATGACAATTGTAAGACAGATAGGCTCTTTTGACGACTCCGCAGCAGTTGCGCAAAAAAGAGTGTTCCGCGACAGTATAAAAATTGCAGTAAAGGACACCCTGCTCAAGAGACCGGGATTTGTTGTAGATTCACTTAAATACATCCCATTCAGCGGAGGCAAAGAGATGCTAATGAACGCTGTAGTTGCAAGAGTGTCGGGAGTAGATGTTCCGCTGTTCGAAGCAGCTGCACCTTACGACTATCTGCTTTTGGGTCTGGAGAGACAGCTGGTAGTTAATCTAAATGCAGACCGTGAAATTCAAGGTCGTTACAAAGGTCTTAAAGTTGGAAGTATAGAGGCACCTAATAATAATGCCGGTAACTGGGAATAAATATTATGCCTGTTATTGTCAATAGTCAGCCACAGCTGGGAAAGACAAAGGAGTATAGACTATCCATTCAAGCTGACTTGAATGGATTTTCTTTTTCCGTTGTAGATGATGCGCAACAGAAACTGCTTTATCTGTTTGCGTCGGACTTTGCTATGGATCGCGAAGACATGACAATGTTTGCAAAGAGGTGTGCATCTATATTCAAGAATCAGCCAATTCTGGGAAGCAAATTTAAAAAGACAACCATACTGTACGATACCGAAAAATTCTCTGCTATCCCGCGTAAGCTGCATGTTAAGGAGAGAGATCTTGCACAGCTCAACAAAATTCACAAAACAGAGGAACTTGACGAGATAAACAATATCTACTATCCCAATGAAGATATGGTTCTTGTATTTGCTGCAAACAGTACTCTGCTTAACCTCATTAAGGAGTATCAGCCCGTCTTTACACTCTATCCCATGGTTTTCCTCTTCCTAAGCTATCTCCCGTTGTTCAAAGAGCATAATAAAATCTCTTTCCACTACATGAAAGGAGTTGCCACAATTGTTGCAGCCGAAGGAGAGAGGATTGTCTATTGCAACTCATTCCCTGCAATGCATTTCAACTCAGCCCTCTATTTCCTGCTTCTGGCCCTTAAGGAGACTCAGTTCAATGCAGAACAGACCACTGTTTACATAAGCGGAAATATAAAGGATCTGGAGATTTTTGACATAGCAAAATATTTCTCAACTGTTAAGTATTTTCGTAATCCTGCAATACCTCTTACCAATCAGTTTACAGAGCTGAAGTATTCACGGATGATGTTCGATTTATAAATCTTATGAGGATAACCGGAGGCGAACTCAGAGGCAGACAAATAGTTCCACCCAGGAACTTTACTGCAAGACCTACTACCGATTTTGCCAGAGAAGGACTTTTCAACACCCTTGTTAATACATATAATTTTGATGAGATTGCCGTTCTCGATCTCTTTTCGGGAACCGGAAGCATCAGTTTCGAATTTGCATCCCGGGGATGCCGGGCAATAACAGCTGTTGAGATGAACCCCACTCATGCAGGTTTTATTAAAGAGACAATTGCACGGCTTAATATTACAGGTATGAACATTGTAAGACACAATGTCTTTGATTTTATTCCAATTTGCCGTCTTAAGTACGACATAATATTTGCAGACCCTCCTTATAACATAGCCAATCTTGCTGCAATTCCCCACAAAATATTGTCGGGCAATCTTTTAAAAAATGAAGGTATACTCATATTTGAGCACCCTGCCGCTTTTAATTTCAGTGAACACGACTGTTTCATAAAAGAGAAGAGATACGGCAATGTTCACTTCTCCTTTTTTAAGAAGACCGAGAGCTATAAATAGAGAATAAATTTTGCAGATATTAAAAATGTGTCTATATTTGCAGTCCCAAAAGGAACAATGGTGTGGTAGTTCAGCTGGTTAGAATACCTGCCTGTCACGCAGGGGGTCGCGGGTTCGAGTCCCGTCCATACCGCCAGAAAGACGCCAATAATCGTTAAAATGATTATTGGCGTCTTTTCTTTTCAAGAAATCTTCCCACTTTTTTCCCTCTTTAATTAATATATGTCAAAAAATTTAATTAATTAATCGGGATTTTCTCTCTGTTCGTCGGGATTTGTCAGTTTTTCGTCGGGAAACCATTGAAGCCGGTCTCAGGTTGGAATACTTTTGCATCAACATTTCGGAATTAATCCGACAGAAATTTTTAATTTTAAAATATAATTGCATTATGGAACTTAAAGAAACAAGGGAGAGAAACCCACAGACAAAAAGAAACTCAATTTTTGTGGCACTTATACTCATTACTGCAGGAGCAGTTCTCATCGGCCGCAATCTGGGGTATGTAGAACACTACATTTACCGTATTGTAATATCATGGCAAATGCTGCTTATTGTGCTTGGATTGTCAATGATAAGAAAACAGCCGACTAGCGGCATTGTACTTATAGGAGTGGGAACATTCTTTCTTTTGCCCCATATTACAAATGTAGGGCATAACTGGATGGGAACATACTGGCCTGTAATTTTTGTGTTTGCCGGCATTATTATAATAGTAAATATGTTTCGCAAAAAGAGTTACTGTCACAGCTGGGAGAAAGGTGATATGTTCAAAGACGAAACACTCTACACAACAGACGAGGGATTTGTAAACTCCGATATCTCATTCGGCTCTGTGAGACAGATAGTGCTTGCACCCGTCTTCAAAGGAGCAAGAATAAGCAACCGTTTTGCCGGAACTGTCCTCGATCTAAGGCACTCTTCTCTGGAGGCGGAAGAGACCTACATAGATGTAGATAACTCATTTGGAGGTGTTGAGATATATGTGCCTGAAAATTGGATGGTTAAAGTTGCAACTCAGAATTTTTTCGGTGGTACTGACGACAAAAGATATAAATCGGCACGGATTGAGGACCAGGCAAAGAAGCTTATCATTAGAGGAAGCGTATCATTTGGAGGGCTGGAGATTAAAAACTAACTGAGGATGCAAAGACACCCTTTTAAAAGAGATCTCATTACAAGAACCGTAACAGTGGCTGTATTACTGACAGTAACAGCCCTGTTGTGGTTTCTGATATCTTTCTACACTCAGAATGATGTTTTTATCTCTTTATTAGTTACCCTGTTGTATATTATCCCTCTCAGCGTCATTCTCTTTTACTACTGGTACATAAATAGCTTTCTTAAAACAATTGTAACAAAAATTGCAGTTGCAACCCTGGCAAATATGGCTGCATATACAGCTTCGTATGCACTCTGTTCTATGCTTTGCAGAAACAGTGGCAATCTTTTTCACATGAAAGCCACACCATTGCTCATCATTTCAGGAGTGTCATTCTGGATTATTGTAGTGCAATGGTACTCTTCTTTTTTGTGTAAAACCGATAACGGAGCCACAGACGAAAACGATGAAAGTACACCGGAACAAGAGAATAATAATGTTGATACAATAAAACATATCTCTGTTAAAGATGGCTCCAGAATACACATAATAAAACTGGAGGATATTTTCTACATTCAGGCATACGGCGATTATGTGATGATATTCACCGATAAGGGGAAATTCATCAAAGAACAGACCATGAAGTATTTCCAGATAAATCTTCCGGATATGTTCGTAAGAATACACCGTTCATGCATAGTAAACACCCACAGAATAGTGCGTGCCGAGCTGTTCGGCAAAGAGAGCTACAGTATCCACCTGAGTAACAATATAACATTGCGTGCCAGTGCAGCAGGATATAAGTTACTCAAAGACAAACTTATGTTATAACGGCTAAACCATCACCGGCTCGTGGCACCTGGCTTTAATGTTATCCTTTCCAATAGTCCCGTTGAGATACTTAATGTAGTCGTAAGAGCAGATATACTCATACACACCCTTCATTTTATCGAGTTTTGCCAGGAGATCGTCATACATTTCGGGTGACAGGTTCTGATCTTCTCTGATAATCTTCTCAATGTACCTAATATGTTTTGCATATAAGGCAATATCCGACTGCTGTTTTGCAAGAATTCTTGCTTTATACCAGTCCGACTCCAACAGATAGTCGTAGGTGAACATCTTTCTAAGTTCGGGTGAAGCAAGTGTCATTCCTTCATACTCTCCGTAAGCCATAATATGCAGAAGTGCCTTAAGTGGCGGAACAGCTGAGTTTACACTTCCGTCCCTGAAGTACGACTCTGCAACCCTCTGCTGGGCTTCTACAATATTTAGCACACCATCTGCAAATTGATCCATTGACTGAAGTTCGGGCTTTAACATATCATCCGGGAAGATAACATCGGGGTTTTCAAAGACTCTTCCAAAAAATCCGTTGACAAACTTCTCTGTAATACGGTATCCCAGGATTGAGGCAGGCACTTTACTTCCTTTATATTCAAAGTCCTCGATTTTTTCCAGATAACCATTCTCAATCATCCTCGCCGGCTCTCGCTCCTGATTGTTTAATCTCGACCATAACTCAGGGATAAGCAGACTAAGGTCGTGGTCTATCCTGTATTTGCTGCCGATAAAGCCGGCCGGAGTTGTAAAACCATGATATCCTGTGAGGATATATGAAACCAGGGCGTTGTTAAGGTCAATTACCGGCCACAAAGCGTTGAATGGTGCTTTTGTAAGAGCACCTTCCGAACCGGCTCCCGTGGTAGATGGGGATTTTCCTGTTAGTGAACAGATAAAATCCATAAACAGCTCCGGAAGTTCCTGATAGTGAATAGGGTTATAAACAGCAAGAGGCCGGATGCCCTTTTCTGCAGGGTTGTTTCTCCTTCCCGGCAAAACTGAGTTCACAGGCACATATAACGGCTTATTAAGAGGCAGAGACCTGGAGATTCTCATTGCAATCTCTGCTATGTATTTAGAGCGCGGGTCTAACAGATCGTCTCTTGTCTGCAGGTATCTTACATTCTTTGTGGGTTTGCCGTCAACCAATCTGGGGTGAGCCGATGATACAAAATATTTTGGACTCTGATTGGCGGCTACCTCTTTAATCATATCACTCATTACAGGGGTAAAGAGATCGAAGTTAATAACATCTTCTACCATCTCTTTTGCATACTCTGCTGTTAACGGCTGAAAATTAGATATAAAGGTATTTGGAGAGGAGAGATCTCTCTCTGCTTTCTTATCAAACCCCCGGTTAATTGCTTCATCGGGGCGCTGGAAAAAGCGGAATTCACAGTTTTCTACAATCTTGACACTCCTATTATTAACTATAGGGTTAAGGTTAGAGAGATGGTTGGCAGGAAGCACTGTAGAAACGGTAATATCGTCCTCTTTCTGAATTTTATCTGCATGTATGTAGTCTTGCCTCAGCTTAAATGTCCTCCATGCCCCTTTATTGTCGAATCCTACTCTCAGATAGCGGGCTACCAGTTTTCTGTTATTGTATTTAAGCTCGTTACCGGGTTGTCCGTTGAGTATATCAACCGAGAAGTATTTTTTCCAGTCACTGCCCCACTCCTCTCTGTAGAACCTCTTAATAATAAAGGCAATCCCTTTTATATACTGTGGAATAGACTCCAGCCAGGCGTTATACTCGTCAGTAAATTCAGCAGAGGGAGTGAGCATCTTTATAGATGACCCCATAGATCTTTTACTGCTGAGAAACGATCTGCTGCTTGTCTTCCCCTTTTCTGGTACAACTTTGAATCTCAGAAAATAGTTGAAGTTGATAATCTCTTCAACCATCTTAAAATCAGATTCAAAATCTTTAATAAAGAATGATCCCGAAATTATTGAATCGGCAATGGATTTAGAAATCTCCGATTTCCCTCCTCCAGAAACAGTACATGGTTTATGAATAAACAACCCCTCGGCATTTGTCTCTACCAGGCGGTAGTTAAGGGTGTCGGAAGTCCTCTCCATACGGTATTTATGTCCGTTGGGAAGGATATATATTCTGCCCGGGAGCAGCTTTATGCTCTGCTCCTCTTTCTTTTTTACCCAGCTTATTTTTTGAGATTTGACATCAAAACGGCTCAGTTCAGGAATGTAGAAAATATCCGGATAATTTTTGTCTGCCCCATAACCTTCTGGTTTTAAGTCAATAACCTCAGGGAATAGCTTTGCAACCTGCTCGAGTGTCGATGTAAAGCTCTCGGGTTTTGTTATCTGACCCTCTCCCTGATTATAAGATGGAAATATAAGTGCGCCTCCTGCGTGCTCCTCCTCTGCGTTACCCAGTAAGTTGGCGGCATACGATATAAAGGTCTTTATCTCTTTCTTTGAATATCCAAAATAGTTATCTGCAATAACGGTAACAATAACTCCCTCGTCGGTCCTTATTGTGAGCTTAAAGGCCTCTCCTTCGTTATAAAGTTCACTCTCCTTCTCCCAGCACATTTTGTCTCTTATCTGTCTTGGGGTTGCATTGGAGACATGTGGCAGGCCAACCTCTTTTTTGGTAAGATGACTTAACTGAGGGGCCAGAATTATACATCCTGTATGTCCGCTCCAGTTTTCGTAATCGAGAGCAGCATCGTTTGAGATATGATAAGGAGAGCCGGCATTTCCAAATATGCTCTCAACAAAGTCGAGATTCGACACAAGGGAGCCGGGTGCAAAGAACCTCACCTCCATTGTCTTCTTTGGATTGATGCCCTTAACCTGAGGACTTACAAGCGGCCTTAACATGAGAGAAACAAATGCCTTCGCGCTCTTTTTATAATCTTGTGTAAACGGGAGGTTAAAAATGTCGCCCTCCATCTCTGTTGCTTTTTTCAACAACATAGCAGCAGTATATACAGGCACTGCCTTTTTATCGTCGGGTATTGGCATACCTCCTTCTGCAATATGAAATACACCTTTGGTGGTCCTGCGGTCGTGTCTTGGATTGTGCAGAATACCCTGCTTAATCCTGTAAGATGAGAGGTACTCCGAGGTGTACTCATCTCTCTTTTCCGGCAAAGACAACTCTCTTGCTATCCCGTGAAAATCAAGTGTAAATGTAAATGATGGTATATTAATCTCCGGGACATCAACCCCCTTGAAGTAGTTTCTTATAAAAGTCTGAATTCTCTGGTCTGCAGGGCAGAGATAATTCTTAAACTGCCTCTCCCTCTCTCTGTAATTGATAATGAGCGATTTTGCAAGGTGCAGAAAACCATCCGAATCTGTCTGGTTAAACTCCTCATCAATAAAACCAAGTGCCTCTAGCCTTAGTTTAATGTACTGATGAATATACTCTTTTGAATTTTGTTGAGGGTTTTCGAAAAAACCCAGTGCCTCTTTTTCTCTTTTCATACCTCAGGCAAATTAATTAAAAACTGAACGGCTAAAGTACAATGCAAAAATGATTCCCTAAAATATTTTTTGGCCTAATGTTAAAAAACAGCCATATTTGAAAAAAAGAAAAGAGCTATGAAAACTAAAAATCTACTCATATTATTAATTGTAACAACTATAAGCGCCCATAATCTTTTTGCAACCTCACCCGGGAACCAACTTAAAGACAAGGAGATATTCAACAATTATATCTCATATATGGGCGATGTCTCTCAAAACTCCATACAGGAGATTATTATTAAGACTGCAAAATTTTTTCTGGGAACCCCGTATGTTGGGCACACCCTTGAGACAGAACCTGAAGCTCTTGTTGTAAACCTGAGTGAACTCGATTGTAC
The DNA here is from genome assembly GCA_964585795.1 of uncultured Muribaculaceae bacterium. Classification (GTDB taxonomy): domain Bacteria; phylum Bacteroidota; class Bacteroidia; order Bacteroidales; family UBA932; genus Bact-08. Next base: position 7,557 of record CAZPFI010000057.1, read on the forward strand.
CACACTGGTAGAGAATGTCCTTGCTCTGTCAAGAACAGTAATTGAGGGTGACCTTACATTCGACAGTTTTAAGACAAATCTCCAGACTATCAGGTACCGTCACGGAATAATTGAGGATTATGCCGACCGGCTTCACTATACAACAGACTGGATTTATCATAACGAGAGAAAAGGATTTGTTGAGAATGTCACAGCAAAGGTTGGAGGAGTTGAGCACTCTGTAGATCTGTTTATTATGTCTTCTAACCCCGATCGTTACAAACAACTCAGCAACAAACCTCTGCTTACTGCAAAGATAATCGGGCACGAAAAAGATGCCAGCAAAAGAAACAACTTCAGAATACCTGCCGCTGAGATAGAGAAAAACTCCGCCCTTTACAGAGACGGAGATATTGTTTGTTTTGTAACTAATGTAAAAGGGATTGACATTTCACATGTGGGCTTTATCTATTTCGAGGGTGAGCGGCTAACCTTTATCCATGCATCTTCCACCGAGAAAAAGGTTGTTATCGACAAAGAGACCTTGCAGAATTACTCTCTCAAATCTAAAAACAACAACGGAATAATGGTGGTACGCCCTCTATAATCTACCTGCCACCACGGTATCCCTTGCCCATCTTACCCGCTTGCTGTTGTGTCCCCGGTGCAGAGCCATTGGATGTCTGGGTACACTCTCCATTCTGATTGACAGCTCCTTTTGCAACTCCATACCCATTAGCGTTATTGGTTCTGGATTGCGAACCCTTTATTTGATATCTCTCTCCGTTAAGGAAGTTGCCGGTTGCTATAGTTTCGTACTCATCCTGGCTTAGGAAAGATGGTGAGTAGCTGCCTCCAAGTGCGTCAATATGACGGATCATTGTTTTAAAATGGTTTACAGATGCTCTGTACAGATTTTCTATAACAATCTTAATATTAGGGTTAGAAATATCATTTAAAACCGACTTATAGTCAACTATGTCTCTCTCCTCTAAATACGCAGCTGCTTTATATGCATTTATCAGACTATCACCTCTGGATATAAGCTGGTTATAGTATAACTGACGCTCGGGATCTGCAAAAACTCCCTCATCACCCAATTTTGGATAATCTATAGAGTAGAAGTAAAACAATCTTTCTACTGCAGCAATGTGATTCTCCTCTGCCCGCCCAATATTTAAAAATGGTCTGGTTTTGAATTTTTCATAAAATTTAGCGTAGACATCTCTGGCCAGCTTCTCTTCTTCTCTTACAGCATAGAGAAATTCAATCTCATCGGCTGTTAATTCATCAGTATTCTCAAATAGAGGGACCACACTTTTAGTAATAAACTCTGTTGCTCCTTCTGCAGAAACAGTTATTAAGTCTGTAAATGAACCAACAAGTTCGTCTGTGGGAATCTCAGTTTTTTGGCAGGAAACTGAGAGTAATGCAAGCAATGCTGCCAGAGGTAATAAATAATTTAGTGTTTTCATGTGATTATATGTTTTAAAGTCTTTTACATATAACCGTATAAAATAGGTTTTACCCTACCCAAATCATAAATGTATCTCAACAGAAATGAGAGGAGTAAAGGGAATAGCTTGATAATATGTGCTTAAGTACTCCGATTGTCCTCTTTGGATATTGGGTATAACATCAATATATTTGTAGTTTAATGTATTAAACAAATTCAATACAGAAAGACCTGCATTTAAGATATAACGCTTTTTGGAATATCTGTAATTAACTGCTATGTCAAATCTTGAATAGTCATTGTTTTGAGAAGTTGATTCGGAGATACCTTCATACAAACTTCTATATCCCCAACCTTGTACAAATGTAGCGGAGAGATAAAAAGGGTTAAGATTAACCAAGAAACCTGCTTTTACTTCTATTGGATTGTACACTAAATTCATTCTTTCTGAGCTTTCGAAACTCTCTTTTACAGAGGATAAAGAGGTTGCAATAAAAACATTAGACCCTTTCAATTCTTTGTTAACCATTACATCGACTCCTTGTCCGGAAAAACGCGAGCTTACAATTCTAATGTTCCCTCTGTATCGTGTGAATTTAAGAACTCCGTCACTTACTTTCGCAAATAAATCGGCACTTGCAAACCATCCGTTCTTGTTGAAATTTAAACCCAAAATTTTATGACTCGATTTGATAACCGGCATTGTTGAACCATTAAACACTTTCCATAAATAATAAAAATTACCGTCATAATCGATGTAGGGAATCTTTCCGGAATACTGGTGGTGAATACCGTAAGCGGCATTTATTTTGAAACCCGAGCCAACATTTAGAATTGCTGACAATCTTGGCTGAACATAGCTTTCGCTTAAAAATGAATCATATCTGAGTCCAATATTTGCCTCAAAATTCTTCAATATAATACGATCATTGAAGTATAAGGTGTACAAATTTTTGTCGTAACCTTCTTTGTTGAAATCATCAAAAAGAAACTTAAATGATGCTCCGAGTGTAAAAAAGTTGTGTCTGATGAACTCTGCTTTATAATTAATATCTGTACCGGCTTCTCCTATTAAATTTTCTGTTTTATAAGATGTATAATTTTGAGCGCTTACTCTCCTTATTCTATCCGATTCGTTGGTATTTGATGAATAGAATACTGAAAAATCGGTCTTTCCAGAATTTCCTGTTATGGTATTCAAATTAATTGAAAATGAGTACTGTTTGTTTGCCTCTACAGCACTATATGAAAAATCGGCAGTCTCAAAATTATATTTAAAATTGTCATTTGCAGCATAAAAAGAGGCAACAACAGTGTTGTTTTCTCCAAACAAACTCCTGAATCTAATATTTGCATCCCTAAACACATAATCTGGAATAATAAATATGTCATTTGATGATACAGGGCCTCTGCTCTGTGGTTTATTGCCAAAAGGATTAAGCTTGTCTATATCATACAGATTGTAAAAAGTTTGTCTGTAAGACGCCATTGCTACAGATCTGACACCTACAGGAACCGATGCAAAAATATTTGCAGTCAGGTTGTTGAGACCGGACTTAAGTGCAGGTCTCGTACTGTTGCCATCCAATCCTGTTAATTGAGCAATTGCTCCTGTGACACCTCCGTAATTAACAGGAAATGCACTTTTCATTAGTTTTATCTCTTTTACCATGAATGGATTTACAGAACTAATCTGGTCGTTGAAATTATTCATTGCATATATTCTGTATCCATCCATAATCACTAAACTCTCTCCCTCCCTGGAGCCCCATACAGAGAGATACGAAGGTTCTCCGGCAGCTCTTACTCCAGGCATCATCCTCAGGAAGTTAAAAACCGAATTATCGCTGTTACCGGGAAGATATTTTGCAATAGTATGATTAACCCTGATTGTTGCAGGCAAATCATCTAACTGAAAAGAGCGGTCAGTTATATAACCTTTGACAATAACTTTATCAAGTTCATATGAGAAAGGTGTTAAGAAGATTCTGTTTAATCCTTTCTTTACCAGAGAAATATTTTTTGGATTATAACCCAGATAAGTTATACTTGCAGATAATGAAGAAAAATCGCTTGTTTCAATGTAAGTTCTAAAAGAGAAGTATCCGTTTTTATCGGCAAAGAACCTTTTATTCTCATAAACTATCAATGCAAAGGGGAGTCTTTCACCATTTGTGGCATCCATAACAACTCCTTCAATAATAGCTCCTCTTTTTTCAGTTACAATCTCTTCATTAATTATATCTTTAGTCGCTTTAATGGAAGTGATTACCCACACACCAGAAATCAACCTTATGCTTACAGGCAGATTATAGGTCATTTTCATGAGAACATCCCTGTGCGAAGAAAAGCTTCCGGCAAGTGTTATTACATATGGCGATAGTTCTGTGTCATTAAATGATACAGGAACATTCCATTGAGTGCTCAGCTCTGTTAATGCAACATTAAGAGGTACAGAGTTAAAATTTACCTTTAACTCTTCTGCTTCTGAATGTTTTATTAAAGCAGCAAATAATATAATAGTTAAAAATACCCTCTTCAATCTCTATTTAATTGTAAACACATTATCTTCGAATGTAACCATCAAGTCAAATGGGGCTGTTACAATCTTTAAAACTTCATAAGGGTCTTCAGGCTTTTGGAAGTTGCCTGTATAAAACAAACCTTGCTTTTCCAGGGTTTGTATTTTAATGTTGTATTGTCTTTCTATCTCTTTAAACACATTTAACAGATCTTCCGAGACAAAGAAAAACCTATTCTCCGTCCAACTATTATTAACATTATAACTTTCAGATATATTGGTAGTAAAGATATCATCTATTATGTTGTATGTCATTCTGGTATTCTTTCCAATAGTGATACTCTTGTTGCTTCTTTCCGATAATAAGGCAATTTTGCCGGTATAACATGTTACAGATAATGTT
>CAZPFI010000058.1:0-11891 GCA_964585795.1 uncultured Muribaculaceae bacterium
GCCGTTCCACAGGCACCCGCCTCATCCAATTGGTACAGCTCTTCCAGCGGAATTTTTCTTCTCTGGGTTTTAAGCCCCATATCCTCTGCAAGCTGAATAAGCGACTTATTTGTTATAGATGGTAAAACACTTGCCGAATCGGGCGTAATGTAGCAATCTCCCTTTATTCCGTAGAAATTGGAGGAGGAGAACTCATCAATATATTTTCGTTCTGCTGAGTCGGGGTAAAGCACCATGGGATATCCCTGCTCCTTTGCCTTAATTCCTGCAAGCATTGCTGCTGCATAGTTTCCGCCTATCTTATAGCTTCCTGTTCCCATAGGTGCTGCTCTGTCGTGGTCTCTTGCCAGTAACACCTTTATTGGTTTAAGTGCCGATGCGGCATAAGCGCCTACCGGTGAACATGCAACTACAAACATCGCCTCTTTTGGACAAACCAGCCCCAGTTGGGGATTTATTCCAATTACAAACGGCCTCAGATACAACGATGCACGGGTTGAGTACGGTGGTATAAACTCTCTGTTCTCAAGTACCGCTCTTTTGCACGCCTCAATAAACATATCAACCGGTGGAGACTCTATCCCGAGGAAATCTGCCGACCTCTTTAGCCGTAAAGCATTCTCCTGCGGGCGGAAAAGACGAATTTTACCGTCGCAACCCTCAAATGCTTTTAGCCCTTCAAACGCCTCAATACCGTATTGCAGTGCTCCTGCAAGAGCACTTATAGTTATTTTATCGTTGCTGCTGCTCTCCAGAGGGCTCCATTTGCCATCTTTATAAAAGGAGATTACTATTGTGTTTGTCTTTTGGTAACAGAAGGTGAGTTTAGACCAGTCCATTTGTGAGGTTTTAATGTTTGTTGTTTATAATATGGTAAAATATGGTAAAATATGGTAAAATAGGGCAAATTATGTAAAAATGATAACATATTTTATGTTAAATAAGAATACCGAAAAGGTCCTCTTTCTGATTTATATATTCATATACAATATTCCGCTCGTTCATTCTGTTTATCAGAGCATTAAAATCATCCGAACTGGCCAGTTCTATGCCTATTAATGCAGGCCCCTGGTCGCGGTTTGTCTTCTTGGAATAAGAAAAATGAGTAATGTCGTCGTTGGGTCCCATAACATCCCTTATAAAGGATAAAAGGGCTCCGGAACGCTGCGGAAAACGGATAATAAAGTAATGTTTCAACCCTTCGTACAGCAGAGACCTTTCGCGTATCTCCTCTGTACGGGTAATGTCGTTGTTGCTTCCGCTTACAATGCATACAACAGTCTTTCCCTTAATCTGCGGAAGGTAAAAGTTGAGAGCAGCTATTGAGAGAGCTCCTGCAGGTTCGGCAACAATAGCATTTTGGTTGTAAAGTTCCAGAATTGTGGTGCAAACGGCACCTTCGGGCACTGCAATTATGTCGTCGAGAACATCTTTGCAAATAGGGTAAGTAATGTCCCCTACTCTCTTAACAGCAGCACCATCTATGAATCTGTCAATAGATTCAAGTGCTTCAACCTTTCCGCTCTCTATTGAGGCCTTCATGCTTTGTGCTCCAAAGGGCTCTACACCAATTATTTTGGTCTCGGGGCTCATCTGTTTAAAGTAGCTTCCTAAACCGGAGGCCAGACCCCCGCCCCCTACCGGCACAAAAATATAGTCGATGTGCCGTTTGCACTCCTCCAGTATCTCTATACCTATAGTTGCCTGTCCTTCAATAATTTTTGGGTCATCAAAGGGGTGTATAAAGGTCTTTCCCTGCTCTTTGCAAAAGTTAAGTGCCTCGTTGCAGGATGCATCGTATGTATCTCCGGTAAGGACTATGTCTGTGAAACCGTTACCGAACATCTTCACTTGCTCTACTTTCTGTTTGGGCGTGGTAGCAGGCATAAATATGGTGCCTTTTATACCCAGTTTTTTGCAGGAGTAGGCAACCCCCTGAGCGTGGTTTCCTGCACTGGCACACACAATACCTTTTTTCATCTGGCTGCTGCTTAAGCTTTTAATCTTGTTAAAAGCACCTCGTAACTTGTACGACCTCACCACCTGAAGATCCTCCCTTTTGAGAAGTATTTCGGCTTGGTACCTCTCCGACAGGTTAATGTTGGGGGTAAGAGGTGTTGGCGCAAGAACCTCTCTCAGGGTGAGTCTCGCCTTTGAAATATCTTTTAATGAAGGATAGTAGCTCATTTCTCTATATGTTTCTCTCGGGCCTGAGACTTCTTACAACCTCACCGGCCTGCCACAACTCGCTGTTGCGCAGCTCGTCAAGCTCTTTCTGAAGTCCCTGGCGATAATCGGGTTTACTGTTGGAGTCTATTGACAGTTGTGCTTCGTTGCCCGATGCCACCTCTTTGTACAACTGGGCAAATACCGGAGTTGTTGCATCCCTGAACCGCTTCCACCAATCCAGAGCTCCTCTCTGGGCTGTTGTAGAGCAGTTTGCATACATCCAGTCCATTCCGTTTTCGGCAACCAGTGGCATTAAGCTCTGTGTAAGCTCTTCAACTGTCTCGTTAAAGGCCTCCGAAGGAGTGTGTCCGTTATCGCGCAGGGTTTGATATTGTGCTGCAAATATGCCCTGTATTGCTCCCATAAGGGTGCCTCTTTCGCCTGTTAAATCGGAGTAAACCTCTCTTTTAAAGGTTGTTTCAAAGAGATATCCCGAGCCGATGCCTACACCAAGGGACACCACTCTTTCGAATGCTTTGCCTGTGGCATCGCGGTAGATTGCGTAACTTGAGTTAAGGCCTCTGCCCTCCAGGAAAAGGCGCCTGAGCGAAGTTCCCGAACCTTTGGGTGCTACCAGAATCACATCAACATCTTCTGGTGGCACAATTCCGGTGCGCTCGCTGTATGTAATACCGAAACCGTGTGAGAAATAGAGTGCTTTACCGGGTGTAAGATAACTTTTTACAAGCGGCCACAACTCTATCTGTCCTGCATCTGACAGCAGATACTGAATAATTGTTCCTCTTTTGCAGGCCTCTTCAATTCCAAAGAGATCTACTCCGGGCTTCCATCCGTCTTCAACTGCCTTTTGCCAGCTCTTTGTACCCTCTCTCTGCCCCACTATCACATTAAAGCCGTTATCTTTTAGGTTAAGTGCCTGTCCGGGCCCCTGAATACCGTATCCTACTATTGCAATTACATCGTCTTTAAGTGTTGTTAGTGCCTTTTCTAAAGGAAACTCCTGACGGGTTACCACATTCTCTTCTACTGTGCCAAATTTAAGCTTTGCCATTGTTTGTAATTATTAAGTTTTATTTATTGATATTTACATTATTATCATTAATAGAATTATTAAGATACTTTTTGCATAAGATTCTCCATCGACTCTCTGTGGAGTACCACATTGCCCGATCTTGAGAACCCTGTAAGCAGGTTTTTGCTCTCCAGTTTATCTTTAAGCTTCTCCAGCTCTGTTCTTGAGCCCGATTTTTCAATGATTATAAAGTCGTTGTCTATCTCAATTATCTTTCCGTTTGCCTGATTGAGAATATTGTCGAAACCACGCTTATTATCCAGTATTTTAGAGGATATCTTATATAGTGCCATCTCTTTGTAGATAAGCTCTTCCTGAAGGTAATAATCGACATTGAGGATATCCACCGAGTTTGCAAGCTGGTTAACAATCATCTTTATTGTCTGGTTGGTGGTAATTGCAGAGATTACCACGGTACTCACACCTTTAATGTACGATTCGCATACATTAAGACTCTCGATGTTAATATGCCTTTTGAGATAGGCCGAGGTAATTCTGTTTAGAACAGAGATCTGGTTGTTTACAAAAGCTACAACAATGTACTCTCTTTTCATGTCTTTGGTATTTGGTTAATAAATAATATCGTCTAATGATGCACCTGCCGGTATCATCGGAAATACATTCTCTTCGTTAATTGTGTCAACTTCCAGCAGATAGGCACCTTTATATGCAAGCATGACATCTATTTGCCCTGCAAGCTCTTTGTAATCTGTCACTTTAGATGACTCAATACCGTATGCCTGTGATATTTGTGTGAAGTTGGGGTTTGCCATGTTTGTGAATGAGTATCTCTTATCGAAAAAGAGGTCCTGCCACTGGCGTACCATGCCCAGGAAGTTGTTGTTTAGCAGCACTATTTTAACATCCACATCCGATTGCATTATGGTTCCAAGCTCCTGTAACGACATCTGCAAACCCCCGTCACCAACAATCAATACTACAGTGCGGTCGGGTACACCAAGTTTGGCTCCAATGGCTGCCGGGAGGCCGAAGCCCATTGTCCCCAACCCTCCGGAGGTTATCATGCTGCGGCTCTTTGTAAATTTGGAATATCTGGCTCCAAACATCTGGTGCTGGCCAACATCGGTTACAATAATTGCATTGCCGTCAACCGCTTTAGCAACTGCATCAACTGCCTGTGCCATACTTATTTTACCGTCGGGTGATGGTTTCAAAACCTTGTCAATTACAGCGCTTTTCTCCAGATTTTGCTTCTCTTTCATAAATCTGAACCAGCTGAACCTCGATGCTCTCTTTACAAGAGGTATCAGTGCACTCAGCACCCCTTTTGCATCTCCCAGAATTGCCAGGTGTGTCTTTATATTCTTGTCAAACTCTGCTTTATCTATGTCTATGTGAACTATTTTGGCATTGGGGGCATATTTTGTGGTGTCTCCGGTAACTCTGTCGCTGAAGCGCATACCCACTGCTATTATGAGGTCGCTCTCCTGTGTCATCATATTGGGGGCCAGATTGCCGTGCATACCAAGATTCCCTGCAAACAGACGATGTGATGTAGGTAATGCCGAGAGCCCCATAAGTGTGCTGGCAACCGGAATGCTTCCCTTCTCTGCAAGCTCTGCAAGCTCTTTCTCTGCTCCGGATAGTATTACACCCTGTCCGGCCAGAATCATAGGTTTTTTGGCCTGATTTATCATTTTTGCAGCCACTTTTACCAGCGATTCGGTATTGTGACTCCTTACCTCCGAAAACATGTTAATTGGCTTGTAATGTTTGTATTCGAAATCGGTAAGATCTGTCTGTGCGTTTCTGGTAAGACTTATAAGTACGGGGCCGGGCCTTCCGGTTCGTGCTATGAAGAACGCTTTTGCTATAACCCACCCTATTTCGTCTGCAGATGTTATCTGGTAACTCCACTTTGTTACTGGTATGGTTATGCTTATGGTGTCGGCCTCCTGAAAAAAATTGGTGCCAAGCTTGTCCATACTCACCTGAGCCGTAATGCAGACGATTGGTGTAGAGTCCATATATGCATCGGCAATTCCGGTTACGGTGTTGGTTGCGCCCGGCCCGGCGGTTGCAAGACATACACCTGTTTTTCCGGTAGCACGGGCATAGCCCTCGGCTGCATGTACTGCACACTGTTCGTGCCTTACAAGAATGTGGTTAAAACGGTCACGGTAACTGTAAAGCTGGTCGTAGAGAGGTATAATTGTTCCTCCCGGATACCCGAACATTGTATCCACACCCTCTTTAAGAAGTGACAGCAGCAGTGCCTCTGCACCTTTGATTTTCTTTCTTATAACCATAGTCTAATCAATTAATCTTATTGCTCCTCTGTCTGCCGATGAAACATTACGGGCATATAGTTTTAGTGCTTTGCTTATCTCTCTTTTTCTCGATGACGGTTTAAACGCCTCATCTTCATTGGCTGTTGCCACACTGCGGCGCATCATTAACTCTACATCGGTTAGTTCTGCCTCAATTTTTCTGGCAGGGATATCAATTACAATTGTATCTCCCTTTCTTAAAAGGGCAAGATTTCCGCCGGAAGCAGCTTCAGGGGATATATGCCCTATTGACAATCCCGAGCTTCCTCCCGAAAATCTTCCGTCTGTAATTAGAGCGCAGCTTTTTTCCAATCCGGCAGACTTGAGATATGATGTAGGGTACAGCATCTCCTGCATTCCGGGGCCCCCTCTTGGCCCTTCGTAACGGATAACCACCACATCGCCCGGTTTAACCTCTCCACCCAATATACCCTCTGCTGCATCTTCCTGACACTCAAATATTACAGCACTGCCTTTAAAAACCATCATCTCCTGTGGTACACCGGCTGTCTTTACAATGCAGCCATCTTTGGCAATATTTCCGTACAGCACTGCCAATCCTCCGTCTTTGGAGTAACAGTTGTTCAAATCTCTTATGCATCCGCTCTTTATGTCCAGATCGTGATTCTCATAGTACTTGTTCTGAGAGCCCATTACCAGGGATTTTTCATGTGCCGGAGCCGATAGGTAGTTGATTATGGCCTTTTTTGTAACTGTGGCTGATAGTATGTCGTTATCTTTAATTGCCTCTTTAAGCGTTTTATAATCAACTCTTTTTACAGAGGTGTCAACAAAACCGCCCTTTGCCAGCTCTCCAAGTATTCTCATCACTCCGCCTGCTCTGTTAACATCCTGCATGTGGTATGCACCGTTTGGTGCCACCTTACATAAAACCGGAACTTTACGCGACAGAGCATCTATATCGCTCATTGTGAAATTTACACCGGCCTCCCATGCAATTGCAAGCAGATGAAGCACCGTATTGGTTGAGCCACCCATTGCTATGTCCATTGCCATTGCATTTAAAAAAGCTTCTCTTGTGGCAACCGAGCGTGGCAAAACATCATCATCTCCGTTGAAATAGTGCTGTTTGCTTATTTTAACCAGTAATTTTGCAGCTTCTGTGATAAGCTCTCTCCTTTTTTTATGAGTTGCCAGAATGGTTCCGTTACCAGGCAGTGCAATCCCCAGTGCCTCGGCCAGACAGTTCATGGAGTTTGCTGTAAACATTCCCGAACAGCTTCCGCATGTAGGACATGCATCACTCTCCATCTGCTTAAGGTAACTGTCGTCTGTTGCAGGATCGGCCGCTTTTACCATAACATCAACCAGATCTACATCTGTGCCATTAACCCGCCCTGCTTCCATTGGACCTCCAGATACCATTACTGCCGGTATGTTGAGTCTCATTGCTGCCATCAACATTCCGGGTGTAATTTTATCGCAGTTTGTAATGCATATCATTGCGTCCACCTTATGTGCATTGCACATAAACTCAACGCTGTCTGCTATTAAATCTCTGGATGGCAACGAGTAAAGCATACCGTCATGCCCCATTGCTATTCCATCGTCTATTGCTATTGTATTGAACTCTGCGGCAAAACAACCCTCTCTCTCTATCTCCATTTTAATAAGCTGACCTGTGTTGTGTAGATGTACATGGCCGGGAACAAATTGTGTAAAGGAGTTAACTATTGCAATCAGTGGCATTGCCATCTGACTATCTTTCATACCGTTTGCACGCCATAAGCTTCTTGCCCCCGCCATCTTTCTCCCCTGTGTTGTCTGTTTGCTTCTTAACTCTTTCATCTCATTTTAAAAATTATTAAACCAAAGCTTCGCCTCTCGCTTTAACAGGACCCTGTTTAAGCAAGCAATTTTATTGTTCTCATGCCAAACGGGATCCTAGTCAGTTCCTAAAATGACTATAAAAAGAATGACAGGTAGTAGAATGACAGAAACCAATCCAAAATGATTTTTAAGGATTTTTAAAGAAGAGCAACGACTAATATCTCCTTTGCCGCAGTAAAGATTATAAATATTATTGAGCTCTTTTTTCATATTATAATTTGTAACCGGTAATAATAATTACACTGTGCAAATGTATAAAAAAATTAATACAACAAAGGTTTTTTGAGATTTTTTAAATTATTAGCAATATTAAATAAATTGCACTTTAACGGCATTGAAGCATTAAATAAATGAGGCAATAATTTAAATTGTAATAAATATTTAACTGAATAGTTAACTTAAACTAACAAAATGAAAGATTTATTGTAGCTCAAATTTCCACTTTTTTAATCGTACTTTCATTCCGGCGGTGGGTTTTTCACTCAGTTTTTCCAATATTTCGTCAACTATTTCCGGCAGCCATTCATAACTGTCTCTCAGTATTAACAGGGTCTCAACTGCCCATACAACCACGGCTACCCTCACCTTTTGGTTCATTATCCACTCTACACAACTTCCTGCAACTGCTTCCAATTCGTTATGATAGTTGCGCCACCGGATAATTGTTAAAAAGTGTGACATTATCTTGCAGAAATGCCGTTTTGCACTCTCTCCGTTAATATTTGGAAACATCTCTATAAACTCTTTTGCCCTCACCTCAAGAATAGTGGGGTTATAGAAATATATCTGTTCAAAAACATAGGCGCTTCTGAACTCTGCTCTGTTTATTGCTGCGCTTGTGGTGAGGTTAAGCTCTTTTAAAACATCTCTGTCTCTGCTTGTTATATCCTTAAGCAACTGAAAGAGAACCTCCTCTGCACCCTCTCTCCTGATAATTTCTGCACACTGCTGTGCAAAGTTTTCGAAGAAATCTCTTGTCAAAAGCTCCAGGATATCTGTTTTTGTCATAGGTACTCTTTTTTCATTTGTGCACTAATGTAGTAAAAAAGAGCTCTTAGAGCTGTATAAATTATCAATTTCAACAAAACCGGCCCTGGAGTGTTATACTTAATACAAATAAAAACAACAGCATAAGATGTTTAAAGAATATACACCATTAAAAAACAAGATCTTTCAGGTAATGGATAACCACGGCAAGGTTGTCAATACCAAATGGATGCCTCAGATTGCACCCGATAAACTGGTGAAGATTTACAAGGATATGCTCTTTGCACGCACTGCCGACCTGCAGACTGTCTCCTATCAGCGTCAGGGCAGAATCTTTACCTACCCTCCCAACTATGGACAAGAGGCAATTGCGGCCGCTGCAGGTGCTGTAATAGAGGATAAAGACTGGATGGTTCCTGCTTTCCGCGAAATGGGAACTATGCTTGCAAAAGGGGTTACTCTCAAAGAGTTGTTTCTTTACTTTATGGGCAACGAAGAGGGTTCAAACTTTAAAAACGCAAATTTTACACTACCAATAAGTGTCCCTATAGCTTCGCAGCTTCTTCATGCCGCAGGAATAGGTTATGCAATTAATTACAACAAAGAGAAGAAGGTTGTTTACGCCTTTGTGGGTGACGGAGGTACATCTGAGGGTGATTTCCACGAGGCGGTAAACTTTGCAGGTGTCTGGAAAGTGCCTGTTATATTTATAATTCAGAATAACCAGTACGGAATCTCTACCCCTACCCGGATGCAGACAGCGTCGGATAACCTTGCCGTTAAGGCGGTTGCTTACGGTGTAAAGGGCATTAAGGTTGATGGTAACGATCTCTTTGCAATGTACAGGGTACTGGAAGAGTCTGCACAGCTTTGTCTTGATGGTCAGGGGCCTGTCTTAATAGAGGCGGTAACTTACAGAAAGGGTGCACACACAACTTCGGACGACCCTACAAAATACCGTACAAAAGAGGAGGAGGATTCATGGGAAGAGAGAGACCCTATGAGGCGTCTTAAGGCCTATCTCACAGATAACGGGTTGTGGAGCGAGGAGGAGGAGCAGAAGATAATTCCTCAGTATAAAGAAGAGATTGACAGGCAGTTTGTTGAGGCCGAAAACTTCCCTCCATATGCTAAGGAGGATGTATTCAGGCACCTTTATGCAGAGATGCCGGACCAGCTTAAAGACCAGGAAAATGAGTATGACCGTTTTCTGCAGTGGAAATCCGGTAAGGTTAAACAATTATAATTGAGCGAAGTATGAAAATAATGAATATGGTCAATGCAATTAATGATGCATTGGATATAAAGCTTGCCGAGGACAGAAGTGTAATTGTTTACGGCGAAGATGTAGGTGTTGAGGGTGGTGTTTTCAGGGTTACCGAAGGGTTGCAGAAGAAGTATGGTGCAGAGAGGGTGTTTGACAGCCCCCTTGCCGAGTCTGGCATTGTGGGCACCGCTGTGGGAATGGCAGTTGCAGGCCTTAAACCTGTGGTGGAGATGCAGTTCTGCGGATTTATTTACCCTGCTTTCAATCAGATAATAAGCCATGCATCCCGTATGCGCAACCGAAGCCGTGGCAAATATGAGACTCCAATGGTAATAAGAATGCCTTACGGTGGTGGTATAAATGCACTTGAACACCACAGTGAGAGTATGGAGGCCATTTTTGGACACATTCCGGGGCTTAAGGTTGTGGTTCCGTCAACTCCGCACGATGCAAAGGGGATGCTTATTGCTGCAATTGAGAGCAATGATACAATCCTCTACATGGAGCCAAAGCGAATCTACCGCGCGATAAAGCAGGAGGTTGCCGAAGGTAAATTCACTATTCCGCTGGGTAAGGCCAATGTTCTCACACAAGGTAGCGATGTTACTGTTGTTGCCTACGGCGCAATGGTGAGAGAGGTTCAGAAAGCGGCTGTAATGGCAAAAGAGGCAGGTATAAGCGTAGAGATAATAGATTTAAGGTCTATCTACCCCATCGACCGGGAAACTATTGCCAAATCGGTTAAAAAGACCGGAAGAATTATTACTGTTACCGAGGGGCCAAGGACATACGGAGTTGGCTCTGAGATAAGCCAGATAGCAATTGAGGAGGCATTTCTGCATCTTGAGGCACCACCTGCAAGAGTTGGAGGGTTTGATGTAATTGTACCTCTGCCTAAGGGTGAGCACCACTATATGCAGGACCCATATAAAATATTCTACGAAATTGAGAGAATTGTAAAATACTAATATTATGAGATATATATTCAAATTCCCGGATATTGGAGAGGGGCTCGAAGAGGGAACCATTGTGGAGTGGCATGTAGAGAAGGGGCAGCCGGTAAAGATGGGTGATCCTCTCTGTACAATGGAGACCGATAAGGTTGTTACGGCAATCCCCTCCCCTAAAGATGGTATTATTGCCGCAAAATTCGGAAAACCGGGTGAAACAATACATGTAGGTGCCGCTTTGGTGGAGATAGATATTGAGGGTGTTGAGGGAGAGGCGGCTATTGCCGAAGCCGAAAAGCCCCAGGCAGAGAAAAAGAGCACACAGGTTGTTGAGGAAGAGGGCGCCGGAGTAGTTGGTACACTTGAGGTTGCCGGAAACAGCATTGTACTCTCTGCAAGCAGGGAGGGTGTTCAGGAGGGCTCTGCCGCACAGGTGAGGTCTGCCAGGGTTCTTGCAACCCCTGTAGCCAGAGCAATGGCCAAAGATATGGGCATAGATATAAATCTGGTAAAGGGTACCGGTCCGGGTGGCCGCGTTACAAAAGAGGATATTAACCAATATGCTGTATCACCAATGCGTTCGGCCTCTTCTCACGGCTCTTCTTTGGCCTCTTCTCACGGCTCTTCAATGGCCTCTGCATACTCCCCTGCAACTGCTCGGTCCTCCTCCGGTTTTAACTCCGTTAACCTTACAGAGGTTGAACCATTGAGCCAGATGAGGAAAACCATTGCCAAAAATATGATTCAGAGTAAGCAAAACGCTGCTCATATGACAGTATTTGAGGAGGTTGAAATTAGTGAGCTGACTGCTTTGAGAAACAGACATAAAGAGAGATACTCTACAGAAGGTATTAAACTCACCTACCTTTCCTTTATTGCAAAGGCAACTGCTCTCTCTCTAAAGAAATACAGGGCTCTTAACTCTGAGATGGATACTCAGAACGGCAATATGATCTACAAAAAGTATTACAACATTGGTATAGCCATTGATACTGCAAAAGGTCTGGTTGTTCCTGTAATAAGAGATGCAGATAAACTGACCATAAAGGAAATTGCCGCACAGATTCAGAGCTTCTCTCAAAAGGCCAGAGATGGTAAATTGACTCTTGACGAGATGAAAGACGGCACATTTACCATTACAAGTTACGGAAGTATAGGTGGTCTGTTTGCCGTACCTGTCATTAATTACCCACAGGCAGCAATTCTGGGAGTTGGCAGAATACACCTGAAACCGGTTGTTAAAGTGTGCCTCATTGAGGTGGGTAGTGTGCTTCCGTTATCTC
>CAZPFI010000059.1:0-11822 GCA_964585795.1 uncultured Muribaculaceae bacterium
GGTTTGTAAATGTCGACCCTATCTTAACTGAGACAGGAATGCTCACTATCTTTGAAACGCTCTCAACCACACTGAAATACTCCTTCTCTATCTCCTCGCTTTTTTTATTAATATTTAGAGGAAGCGAGTAAATATTAAGCTCCAGCCCATCGGCTCCGGCCCCCTGGATCTCCTTTGCAAAAGAGCTCCATTCACCGGGGGAGTAGCAGTTTATGCTTGCAATAACCGGCACCGATACACTCGCTTTAATATCAGCTATAAGTTTAAGATATCTGTCAATTGAGTTTTGCCTGATGTAGTGGTGCAGATAGTCGGAAGACTCCGGATAATCGTGAGACTGTTTGCTGAGAAACTCTGCCTCATTTACAATCTGTTCTTCAAAAAGAGACTTTACCACAATAGCACCTACCCCTGCCTTTTCAAACTCCACAATCCTCTCCGGCTGAGCCGTAAGTCCCGAACTGGCTGCAATAATGGGAGATTTTAACATCAATCCCATATAGTTAACCGAAATATTTGACATAATTATGTGTTTTTAAATATTTTCCAACACCCTTCTCATGCTAACCTTACCCTCAATTATTTTCCTTAATTCGCCTGAAGCAACCCTCTCCTGTTCCATTGAGTCGCGGTAACGAATAGTTACTGTATCATCTTCCAGTGTCTGATGATCTATTGTTATACAAAAGGGAGTACCAATTGCATCCTGTCTTCTGTATCTTTTGCCAATACTGTCTTTCTCGTCATACTGGCAGTTGAAGTCAAGCTTAAGTTCGTTCATTATCTTAACGGCATACTCGGGCAGCATGTCTTTCTTAACAAGTGGAAGCACCGCAAGTTTAACCGGTGCAAGAAATTCCGGCAGACGAAGCACTACCCTCTCCTCTCCGTTGTCAAGTTTTTCCACACAGTATGCACTGGAGTAAATTGCCAGAAAAGTTCTGTCAAGACCTATTGAGGTCTCAATTACATAAGGAACATAGCTCTCGTTGGTTTCCGGGTCGAAATACTGAAGTTTTTTCCCTGAGAATTTCTGATGCTGTGCCAAATCGAAATCTGTCCTTGAGTGTATCCCCTCAAGCTCTTTAAAGCCAAAGGGAAATTCAAACTCAATATCAGCGGCAGCGTTAGCATAGTGTGCAAGCTTTTCGTGATTGTGGAACCTGTATTTTTCTTCTCCAAGCCCCATTGCTTTATGCCATTTGAGACGAGTCTCCTTCCACTTCTCATACCAGGAGATCTCCTCTCCGGGACGAACAAAAAACTGCATCTCCATCTGTTCGAACTCTCTCATTCTGAATATAAATTGTCTGGCTACAATCTCGTTCCTGAAAGCTTTCCCAATCTGGGCAATCCCAAAAGGAATTTTCATTCTTGCTGTCTTCTGCACATTGAGAAAGTTGACGAAAATGCCCTGTGCTGTCTCCGGTCTGAGGTAAATGAGGTTTGTGTCATCTGAAACACTACCCATTTTTGTTGAGAACATCAGGTTAAACTGCCTAACCTCAGTCCAGTTTTTTGTGCCTGAAACCGGACAGGCAATTTCACAATCAATAATCAGCTGCCTCACAGCTTCAAGATCACCGCAGTTGAGCGACTGATTCATCTTATGAGTAATATCGTCTGCTTTCTGTCTGTTTCTTATTACATTTGGGTTTGTTGCCCGGAACTGCTGCTCATCGAATGACTCCCCAAATTTTTTCCTCCCCTTCTCTACCTCCTTTTCTATCTTCTCCTCAATTTTAGCAATGTAATCTTCTAAAAGAACATCGGCACGATATCTCTTTTTAGAATCCTTATTGTCAATAAGAGGATCGTTGAATGCTCCCACATGGCCGGATGCCTCCCATATTTTAGGATGCATAAATATTGCAGAGTCAATCCCGACAATATTTTCGTTAAGACGAACCATAGCATCCCACCAATATTTTTTAATGTTATTTTTGAGCTCAACACCCATCTGTCCATAATCATAGACAGCACTTAATCCATCATAAACCTCGCTTGATTGAAAGATAAAACCATACTCCTTAGCGTGTGCTATAAGACTCTTGAATAACTCCTCTTGTGTCATATTTTAAAATGTTTACAGAATGCGAAATTAGTGCTTTTTGTACAATTTTTAATACTTTTGCTCTCATATAACAAATATTGACAACAAATCATTTTATGAAACGATCATTTATATTAATAGTTTTATCTGTCATTTCCCTCTCTCTGCTATCCGCACAAACTACGGCGGAGTGGCGTTATGAACAGAAGGATAACGGTGATGGAACAATAGATCTGATATTCAGGGCAGATATTGAGAAGCCCTGGTATATGTATAATACCGATGTTGTTGACAACGGACCTCTTCCCACTACCTTCGAGTTTAAAAATATCAGAGGTTTTGAACCTGTTGGCAAACTAAGGGACCTTGCAAAAGCAAAGCCCAAAATGGACGAGGCTTTTGGTATTGAGGTGATGGTCTATGAAGAGAGTGCTTCTTTTGTTCAGACAATTAGAAGAACTACAGCAGAGGGTTTTATTGTAGAAGGTCTTCTTACTTTCCAAACCTGTAATGGTTCGGCATGTATTATGGATGAGTTGGATGTTTCCTTTAAAGTCGGAGAGTCGGCAAGTCCTGTTCTTCCTCCGGCAAAAAAAAACTCTGACGGGCTCTTCATTTTTCTTCTGATTGCCTTTGCTGCCGGGTTGGGTGGTGTGTTTACACCCTGTGTGTTCCCAATGATTCCTATGACAGTCAGCTTCTTTATCGGAGGGACGGGAAATAAGCGCGCCGGTATAATTAAAGGGATCATTTTTGGTCTCTCAGTTACCGCTATCTACACTTTGGTTGGAGTGGTGGTGGCTCTCTTTCAAAGTACCGATGCAACGGACTTTATGGGTACCCACTGGATTCCCAATCTTGCTTTTGCGCTTCTGTTTTTGACATTTGCCGCCTCGTTTTTTGGGGCGTTCGAAATAACTCTGCCTTCGGGTCTTGCCAACAGAGCTGATGCCCGGGCAGATAAAGGTGGGTATCTTGCCTCTTTCTTCGTTGCTTTTGCTATGGTAATTGTATCATTTTCCTGTACCGGTCCTTTTGTCGGCTCTATTCTTGCGGCGGCGGTAACAGGAGGACTGGCATTAAAACCAATTCTGGGAATGTTCTTCTTTGGTTTTGCCTTCTCTCTTCCGTTTGTTCTGTTCTCGCTGTTCCCATCTCTGATGAAAAAAATGCCAAAATCGGGAGGTTGGTTAAATGTGGTAAAGGTTGTTTTTGCTTTTATCCTGCTTGCATTCAGTGTCAAATTCCTGGCCGCTGTGGATACCTGGTTCGGCTTAGGAATTATCAACCGTGCAATTTTCATCTCAGTCTGGATTGTTGTGGCAATTCTGCTTGGAGTGTATCTTCTGGGTAAGATCTCTACTCCTCACGACACCAAAGTTGAGTCAGTTGGTGTTGCCAGAATTCTTTTTGCTACTGCTTCGTTTGCATTTGCTGTGTATCTTGTTCCCGGTCTGTTTGGAGCGCCATTGGCCTCTCTCTCGGGTTTAATCCCTCCGGTTGACAGAAGTACAGCAATTTTCTCCGCTTCTGTGGGTTCTTCAGGACAGACGGAGACCTTTCAGGGAGTGAGCACCGGTTTGTGCGGACCTGCACGCTTTGCAACAGAGAAAAACAGAGCCCCTCACGGCCTTAACAGCTATTATCACATAGAAGATGCCATTAACTGTGCAATTGAGCAAAATAAGCCCCTTTTATTGTCGTTTAAAGCGGTTACATGCAGTGCCTGCAAAGTGATGGAGGCGACTGTTTGGAGTGAGCCCGATGTTTTGGAACTTCTCAACAACAATGTTGTTCTGGTAACACTATTCGTGGATGACAGGACGGAACTTCCTGCAGAAGAGCAAATTGTCTCCTCTCTTGACGGTAAAATAAAGAACACAGTAGGCAGGAAGTACCGCGACTATCAGCTTAGCCGTTTTGGTGTTGCTTCACAACCATACTATGTCCTTATAGATCACCGGCAACAGCTTCTCACAGAGCCGGTTGCTGAGTGCTCAAAAGAGCGTTTCCTCAGCTTTTTACAATCGGGAATTGAGGCGTTTAATGATGGGAAAACGCTTTAATCAATTGCTTCAAACATCTCGTCGAGCGATTTTCTCACTTTTTTAAATGCAAGATAAGGGTCATCCTGCGATCTGTAACCTAAAGCACACAAAACAGATGCGGTGAGCCCTTTTTCTTTTAATCCAAGTATTTCATCATAGCTCTCCTTATCGAAACCCTCCATAGGACCTGAGTCTATCTGTAGTTCGGAGGCAGCCGCCATAAGGGTACCCAGTGCAATGTAGGTCTGTTTTGATGTCCATGCACTCATATCCTGAGGGTTCAGCGATTTCATCAGACTTTTTATGGTGTCTCCATACTCTTTGGAGTCATTCACATCCTGGTTGTTTACATCTGCCCTGAGTTTTAGAAAACTGTCTATATTTTGGGGTGTTACATCAAGGTAGTTGCAAAAGAGAAAAAGAACAGAAGAGTCTGTTATCTGAGGCTGACCCCACGATACCTCCCTTAGCCGGGCTCTTATTTGCGGGTTTGTAATAACCAGAACCTTATATGGTTGCAGTCCGTATGATGATGCCGTAAGGTTTACCGACTCTTTAAGCAGTTGAAGATTCTGGGGGCTTATCTGTTTTGTTGTGTCAAACTTTTTTGTTGCGTAACGCCACTTAAGGTTGTCTATTATTTTCATAAATATTTAGTCTTTTAAAATGTGAACTCAAATTTTTCTAACAACAGATCTGTCTTCACATTTGTTCAAAAGCTCATTTATGGTTATACCTAAAAGCGGGTGGCAGAATTGCGGAGATATTTCATTTAGCGGTTCAAGAACAAACCGTCTGAGATGCATTCTGGGATGTGGCAAAATAAGTTGCGGCGTATCACACACCATTTGTCCGCAGAAAATAATATCCAAATCTATCTCTCTTGAGGAGTACTCTCTTTGGTCTCTCTTAACAAAACTGTCCGGACTCCTTATCCTGCCAAGCTCTTTTTCAATACTGAGCACATTATGCAAAAGCTCTTCGGGTGAAAGGTTTGTGTCAACTATTATCGCCCGATTTATAAACCAGTCGTCTGAACAGAAACCCCAGGGTTCACTTTCGAACAGAGACGAAACAACATCATTACCATTGGAAAGAGAGACAACCATTTTAGTCGCCTTCTCAATTAACAATAGCCTGTTTCTGCTGTTGCTTCCCGCCAGAATATGATATATCATAGCATCCCAAGTTCGAGAAGGGCCTCTTCGCTCATTCTGCTTTTGTCCCACGGAGGATCAAAGGTGAGTTCGATAGCCACATCATCTACTTTTGGAACCATTGATACTGCATCGTGAATATCCTGTAAAAGCTCATCAACCATAGGACAGTTGGGTGCTGTTAATGTCATCTTAATAAACGCCTTATTATTGTCATCCACCTTTACCTCATAAATTAGGCCCAGGTCATAAACATTAACCGGTATCTCCGGGTCGTACACCTGCTTTAATGCCAGCACTATATTTTTCTCAACACTCATTTTACATAAAAATTAACTAGTTAGAAAATGCCATTGCATAGTATTTTATCTGTTTTAACATAGACAACAAACCGTTAGCCCGAGTTGGTGAAAGGTTGTCCTGTAATCCTATCTCCTTAATGAATGAGACATCGGCAGCGAGTATCTCCTGTGGTGTTCTGCCGGAGAAAACCCTTATCAATAAAGATATTATGCCTTTTGTAATAATGGCGTCACTGTCAGCTGTAAAAACAATTTTTTCACCCGCCTTTTCTGCTTTAAGCCATACTCTTGACTGGCACCCTTTAATCAGGTTTGTTTCAAGCTTCTCGCTCTCTTCAATTATGGGCAAAGATTTACCTAATTCAATAAGGTATTCGTACTTATCCATCCAGTCGGTAAATATCATAAACTCTTCGACTATTTGCTGCTCTACCTCTTTAATTGTCATTGTCTATATATGTGAATTTTATTTTTTTATCTCTCTCTTATTTATGTGATGATGCATTGAACTGCATATGCCGCAAGCTACGATAGCATCTTTATCGCTCTTTTTAATGAGTGAATAAAATACTGTGCCTCTTCTATGGTATTATATAGCGCGAAAGATGCTCTAAGCATAGAGTCCACACCAAATCGGCGCATTAACGGCTCGGCGCACATCTGGCCCGACCTGAGTGCAATTCCCATTTTATCCATTATCATAGCCAGGTCGGCCGGATGAGCACCTTTGACAGATATTGAGAATAGCGGGATTTTATCCTGGGTGCCCTCTCCGCAAACCATCACTTCATCCATTTGACTAAATTCTCCGTTTAAATACTCTACAATCTCATCCTCCCTGCGGGCTACAGCTTCACTATCCAGGCTTTCGATAAACTTTATAGACTCGGCCATTGCAGCAGCTCCTATAAAATTGGGAGTACCTGCCTCGAACTTAAGAGGCAAGCCAGCGTAGGTTGTTTCGTGGAAAGAGACTGTTGAAACCATATCTCCGCCACCCATCCAGGGTGGCATCTTCTCCAGCAAATCCCTCTTGCCGTAAAGAACTCCAGTTCCCGTTGGTCCATAAAGCTTATGTCCCGAGAATGCATAGAAGTCGCAGTCCAGCTCTTCCATGTCAACTTTTGTATGTACAATGCCCTGTGCTCCGTCAAGCATTACCGGTATTCCCCTTTTATGCGCCTTTTCTGTAAGCTCCTTAACCGGATTAACTATTCCTGCAACATTAGAGATGTGTGCAACGGATACAAACTTAACTCCATCGTCCAGCAATGAGTCGAGGAGGTCTGTTCTCCATCTTCCCTTGTCGTCAACAGGTAAAACCTTAATTTTTGCTCCTGTTCTTTCGCATGCCATCTGCCAGGGAACAATATTGGAGTGGTGCTCTGCCTGGGAAAGCAGGATATAGTCGCCCGTCTTGAGGAATCTGGCAGACCAGGAAGAAGCAACAAGATTTACAGATGCGGTTGTGCCTGAGGTAAATATTATCTCTTCGCGGTTTTTTGCATTAATAAAACGCATAATGTGTGTCCGCGACTCCTCGTACAACTCGGTTGCCCTTGCACTAAGTTCATGAACCGCCCTGTGAATATTTGCATTCACTCCAGAATTCATTATGTTAACCAGGTCTATTACGCTTTTTGGCTTTTGTGCTGTTGCAGCATTATCCAGATACACCAGGTTTTTTGAATTAACCTTTTGATTAAGAGCAGGAAAATGCGCTCTGATTGCTTCTGAGTCCCTTATCTTTTCCATCTTTTATAAACAGCAGTTTTATAACCCCACAAAATTAACAAAACAAAGTTGCTGTTTATGGCTTAATAACATAAATTTGTGCCAAATGTTCAGAGAACTGTGTTATGTACGATTATATCAAAGGGGAGCTGACCGAAGTTACACCAACTGAAGTTGTGCTGGAGAATAACTCCATCGGATACAAAATTCTTATTTCGCTTCAGACCTACTCAAGGTTATCGGGCAGTAAGGAGTGTAAGCTGTATATATATCACCATCTCAGGGAGGATATCGAACAGCTGTACGGTTTTTATGACAAAGAGGAGCGGTGGCTCTTTTGTAATCTTATTGAGGTCTCTGGCATAGGGCCCAACAGCGCAAGGATGATGCTCTCATCACTCTCGTCAGACGAAATTAGAGGAGCAATAATCTCTGCCGATGTAAATAAACTTAAAAGTATTAAGGGTATTGGTCTTAAAACAGCTCAGAGATTACTGATAGAGCTGAAAGACAAAATGGTTAAAAAATCTTCTTCTGACGATACTGCTGCATCTTTTATTCTCACACCGCAAAACAAGGTAAGAGATGAGGCCGCATCTGCTCTTGTACTGTTGGGGTTTACAAAAAGCAATGTTGAGAAGGTTCTGGATGCTCTTTCCCGGGAAAACCCCTCTTTCTCTTTGGAAGAGCTTATCAAGCTCTCTTTAAAACGGCTGTAGTTTTTAATAATTTTAATACATTTGTAAAAATTTAAAAGTAAAGAAATGAATATTCCTGCCAATTTAAAGTATTCAAACGACCACGAGTGGGTTTTGGTTGAGGGTAATATTGCCACCGTTGGTATTACCGATTTTGCTCAAAGTCAGCTGGGCGATGTTGTTTATGTTGACATTCAGACAGAGGGAGAGACCCTCTCTCAATCAGAGGTTTTTGGAGCAATTGAAGCCGTAAAGACAGTTGCCGATGCATTGATGCCTGTTTCAGGTAAAATTATTGAGGTTAATACAGAGCTTGAGAATTCACCGGAATCCGTTAATAAAGATCCTTACGGATTGGGATGGATGGTGAAAATTGAGCTAAGCAACCCTTCGGAGGTTGATTCTCTGCTTGATGCAGAAGCTTATGCGGCATTAATATAATTTGAAAATAATTACACCCAGGTATATGCGCTAACCTCTATTTTTGGTTGGCGCATTTTTTATTTTTCAAAAAAGATAAGGGTTCTCTGCTACAGCAACATAGTTTAAACCCTCCGTCTCTTCTGTTGTGTAAAGTTTTTTTGGCTGACCTCTTTTTTTTAATATATTTACACTGCTTTAAACAATAATATGTATGATCCACAGTTTTGGAAGCGATAATCACTCCGGTGTAGCACCGGAAATAATGGATGCCATTGCAAAAGCAAACACCAATTTTGCCATTGCCTATGGTGAAGATCAAATTACCCTGGAGGCCTGCCGGATATTCAGACGCGATTTTGGAGAAGAGACAGAAGTCTTTTTTGTTTTTAATGGAACCGGGGCTAATATTCTTGCATTAAAAGCACTCACTAACTCTTTCAACTCTATTCTCTGCGCCGGCTCTGCACATATTAATGTTGATGAGTGCGGTGCACCTGAAAAACTGACCGGCTGTAAAATTGTTCCGCTTCCTGCTATTAATGGTAAGGTTACAGAAGTTGCTGTTAAAAAAGAGCTTAAAGGGTTTGGCTTTCAGCATCACTCCCAACCCAAAGTCCTTTCAATATCACAGCCAACAGAACTGGGTACATTATACACACCGGCAGAAATTAAAGCACTTTCGCGACTGATGCACGAAAATGGAGGGTTTTTACATGTGGATGGTTCCAGAATATCCAACGCTGCAGCAGCTTTAAATTTAACAATTAAAGAGATAACCAAAGATTGTGGTGTTGATGCCCTCTCATTTGGCGGAACTAAAAACGGACTACTTATTGGAGAGGCTGTTCTGTTTTTTAATAAGGTGTTTGCTAATAATTTTCAATACTACAGAAAACAGGCCGCCCAGTTATTCTCAAAGAATCGTTTTATTGCCGCACAATTCGTTGCCTTTCTCAAAGACGGGTTGAATATACGGCTTGCCAGCCACTCAAACCAGATGGCAAAATATCTGGAAGCATCGCTTATTGGTCTTTCCGGAGTAAAAATTTCGCGTCCTGTTGAAACAAATGCAGTTTTTGCAATTATACCTCGGGAAATAGCAGAGAAATTGATGGAGAAACACTTTTTTTATATTTGGGACGAAGAGCTGAACGAGGTTCGCTGGATGTGCTCATTTAACACCTCTACAAGCGATATCGATAATTTTGTGGCAGACTTAAAAGTTATACTATAAACTATTAATAACCTAAAAACTATGGAAGTAAAAAGAACCTTTGATCTTTTGGAAAATCTAATAGCAAAGTATCCAAAAGACGACATTCTAAGCAGGAAGGTCAATGGAAAATGGATAAAATTTTCTACTGACAGCTACTACAGACACTCTCATCTTTTAGCCTATGCATTCCTGGCCATGGGGCTGAATAAAGACGATAAAGGGCTTACTATCAGCAACAACAGACCTGAATGGAACTTTATTGATATGGGCCTCACTCTTGCAAACTGTGTTCATGTGCCGGTATATTCTACACTTAGCAATGACGATTATCTTCATATACTGGATCATAGTGATGCAAAAGTTGTTTTTCTGGGTGGCGACGCTGTTGTCAAAAAGCTAGTTCCCCTTATTAAGCAGATAGAGAGGGATATAAAGATTATTGCTATTGATAAAACCGAGGGATACACTTCAATTGAAGACCTTTATCAACTTGGCGTTGAGAATGAGGATAAATTTAAGGAGGTAATTGAAAACAACAAAAAGAACATTGACGAAAACGAGGTTGCAACCATTATCTACACTTCGGGAACGACCGGTACTCCAAAAGGAGTTATGTTGTCGCATAAAAATTTGGCATTCAATTTCATAGCCCATGCAAACCAGCAAATACGAGACTACAGGCACAAAATGCTAAGCTTTCTGCCTCTTTGCCATATTTATGAGAGAAGTATGAACTACGACTATCAATACCTTGGCATAAGCACATACTACGCCGAGAGTCTCTCGACCATTGGCGCCGATCTTGCAGACTGTAATGCAGATGGTTTCTGTTCAGTTCCACGAGTGCTGGAGATGATGTTCAACAAACTGGAGGCAGCGGGAAAAGACCTTAAAGGGATAAAAAAGGTGATTTACAAGTGGGCGTTTTCCATTGCTTGTAAATTTGACTACGACAAACAGAACTTCTTTTATAATCTTAAATACAAGCTTGCCGACAAACTTGTTTACAGTAAATGGAGGGCAAAACTGGGAGGAAAGGAGATGCTTGTTGTATCCGGAGGATCCTCTATCCAGGCAAAGATTATTCGTCTGTTTACTGCTGCCAAACTTTATATATTTGAAGGCTACGGAATGACAGAAACATCTCCGGTTATTGCTGTTAACCTGCCAAAAGAGATGATTATTAAAATTGGCACAGTGGGCAAAGCTCTGGAGGGAACAGAACTTAAGATTGCAGAAGATGGAGAGATTTTAACCCGTGGTCCACATGTGATGCTTGGTTATTACAAAGATCCCGAATATACAAAAGAGATTATTGACAGCGAAGGCTGGTTGCACACCGGAGACATTGGGGTAATGGTAGATAAAATTTTTCTGAAAATTACCGACAGAAAAAAGGAGATCTTCAAGTTGTCTGCAGGTAAATATGTGGCACCTCAGGTAATTGAGAATATGCTTAAAGAGTCGTCCTTTATAGAAAATTGTATGGTTGTGGGCGATAATCAGAAATTTGCTTCCGCTATAATTATCCCCGATTTTAATTCTCTTAAGTATTTTGCCGAGAAGAACAAAATTGCCTATACCGATAATGCAGATCTTATTACCAAACCTGAGATTATCTCTAAAGTTCAAAAAGAGATAGATGTTGTAAATAAGCGTCTGGCGGTTCACGAGCAGATTAAACGGGCTAAGCTTGTAGCTGATGAATGGACCCCACTGAATGATATGCTTTCGCAAACTCTTAAGCTTAAGAGAAATAATATCAAAGCCAGATATCAGTCGTTAATTAACGAGATTTTCAATACCGAAGGTTAAAATGATTATCCGCCTTGCAGATTCTAACGACACTCTCTCCATTTCTCAAATTTGGAGAGAGTGTTTTACTAATGATCAATCCTACATTGACACATTTATTAAACATTGTTTTCCCTACACAAAAACATTTGTGATTGTTGCTGATGGCACAACAAACGCGGTATCTTCAATCACTTTAATTCCCTCTTATGCAATAATTAATGGCAAAAAAACAGAGGGAGGTTATCTCTATGCTGTAGGAACTTTACCTCAACACAGAGGAAAATCATATTCTAAAATTATAACCCGTCATATATTTGATTATGCAAGAATATGTGGTCTTGGCTATATTGTTGTAAAACCGGCCACAGAATCGCTTTATAACCTTTACTCATCT
>CAZPFI010000060.1:0-11767 GCA_964585795.1 uncultured Muribaculaceae bacterium
TCGAATGGATCGTCAATTGCCTGCTCTGTTATTTTTGTTCCAAAATCAAGACTCAAAACTGCAGATTTGGGAACAACCGGTTTTGCACTGCCTGAGAAGCTGGCCATAGAGCCGATAATTCCCAGCAGAATAAAAAACCCGACGAACAATGCTATCAGTGATCCGATAAATGTTCCGGCTACTATTTTTAGAAAATTTTTCATAATATCATCTCAATTATTGTTTGTTAATCTTACAAATTTAATTTTTTAAAATGTATTATTCATCAAATTGTTCGACAATTTTATTACCTATCTGAACATTTTAAACATTAAAGAGAGATTCATTTAAAAAATTTAACATTTTTAATAAATAGTGTAAGCAAGGCACTATTTTTGAGGGTGAATTTTTCTGAATATTAGAGAGTTTGCAGAGAGAGAATTTAATTATCTTCGAAAGATCAAAAAATTACTTTTTTAAATATAATTTTATGAATACAAACTCTGTTTCCGAATTTTCCGGTTTTGTTAATCCGCGCCGGTCTTATCTTCTACTTATCAAAATTTTAGCAATTATGGTGCCGCTTGTTGTCAGCTCCTGTTCCAACTATGAGGGTGGAGGGGATAAGATAATTGATATTGAGTCTGCAGTTGGAAAGGGAAGTGTTGAACTGTTGAGTAACTATGCAAGTGACATTGAATATATAGCTCTTGAGACTTCGGATGAGTCTCTTCTCGGCAGAATAAGTAAAGTAGATGTGGATAATGAGAAGATATATGTGGCGGACCAGACCAACTCAATAAAAATATTCGACAGGAGAGGGAACTATATTAAAACATTTTCAAGGAGCGGAAGGGGGCCACAGGAGTATATGAACATTCTGGATTTTTTAGTGGACAGAGCCAGCGGCAACCTAAACATAATGGAGAGATCGGGTGCGGTTTATGAGTACGACAGTGAGGGTAATTTTATTTCAAAAATTAACGCCGTTTATTCCAACTCACGATGCAGAACATTAGCCCTGGCCGATTCAAAGAACAGAGTTTTGATAGCAAGCTGGTATTCCCAATACGCCAAGGGTGAAAACGGATTACTGTATGGTGTAACTCACTACAGAGATACCAATGATATTATATCGGAGATAACAAGATTAAGTATAAGCAGTATGACTCTTGAGCCGACGAGCAAAGGTACTGTGGTAATTACCAGCCCGTACCCTCCTGATATCTTCAGATTCGGGGATGAGACCAGGGTAATATTTAAAGCTGTAGACACTGTCTTTTCGGTAAATAAATCAGGAGAGGTGTATGGTAAATTCTTTATAAACACCGGGAAATATAAAATTCCTCACGATCTTACAGTATATGAGTTTGCAAGCCAGGACAACCCATATATCTCCCTGGATATTCCGGCGTTTGAAACAGCTACGCACCTGTTGCTTGCGTTTGATATGAGGTCTCTTGCCCACGAAATTGTGGAGACGGTAGTTAGAATGCATGACGGAAAAGAGGTGGTTAGAAAACACACAACTGTTTACTCTGTTTACGATAAAAAAAGCGGGAAATTCACCCTGCTTAACCAACCCGAAAATAACAGAAGGGGCTTCAGGGATGATATAAAAGGAGGTCTCCCTTTCTGGCCTACAGATAAAGGGTCGGGGAATGAGCTTATACGAACAATCAATGCTTTGGATGTAATAACATCAGCCGAAAAATATCCGGATAATCAATTCATTAACAGTCTGGCATCGAAACTGGATGAGAATGACAATCCGGTAGTAGTAATAGTAACACCCAAATAATAATTAATATGAAAAAGTTTTTTTTCATTCCGGTATTTGTGATAATAACAATCACAGCATGCAAATCCTCAATTGATAATGCGGGTGGAAAGGTTGAGGTGATTGATCTGGAATCTGCGGTTGGTTCCGGGAAAGTGTTTAATCTTAGCGAGTTGGCTGAGGATATTAAATATGTAGCTCTCGAGACCACGGAGAATTCACTTATAGGACTTGTGCCCAGAGTTTTTATTGAAGGAGACTTTATATTCGTTCAATCAGGACGACCTCCTTTGCGATCTATAAAGGTATTTGATACAAATGGTAAATATCTGCTGACATTTAACAGAAGCGGAAGGGGGCCGGAGGAGTACTCCGATATGGCAAGGATTACTGTTGACAGGACAAGCGGTGGTTTTATTGCCTACGATATAACCGGTGATGCCGGTAATATAAAGGAGTACGACAGAGAGGGGAACTATACAAGGAGTGTAAAAGTTCCTAAGGTTGAAGGGGTGTTACTCAATTTCAGAGCTAAAACAGGCAATGACAGATACCTTGCTGTGGTTGCTGATTTTAACTCTCAGCCCGTAAACATAAACGGGGTGGTTTTTGATTCAGATTCAAATATTATTTTTGAAATTCCCGCCGCATCATTTCCCGATTATCTGCCGGAAGAGGAGGTTGAAATTATCACAGTGGGAGGAGTGGCAGTAAGAAGTGCTTCAGATGAAACAAAAAAATCATACCGTACCTGGCCGCCAAGAGATTATCAGGTTAATGATGATATGAGGTTACTTTATTTGGTAAATGAC
The DNA here is from genome assembly GCA_964585795.1 of uncultured Muribaculaceae bacterium. Taxonomy (GTDB): domain Bacteria; phylum Bacteroidota; class Bacteroidia; order Bacteroidales; family UBA932; genus Bact-08. The sequence continues at coordinate 2,572 of CAZPFI010000060.1, forward strand.
ACAATTTTCTCAATTGACAGTAGAATGAATTACAAACCGGTTTACTGCATCAACTATGGTAAGTACCAGAACGAAACCACTTTTAAATCGGAGTATACTGCTGTAAAAGGTAAACATGTAAACATAAACGCATCATATTACATTGAGACACCCAGGTATATAATACTCAATTTCCACTTAAGAGATTTTGCCCATGAACCCTACGAAGAGTATATACAGAGCAGTTACAGGGTGATTACTGTTCAAAGAACAACAAGCTATGGGTTATATGATAAAAAAACAGGGATATTCGGTTTTATGAACCATCCTGTTAAGGGTAAGCCGGGCATACGGGATGATATTAAAAACGGACCTCCCTATATACCGGAATATATGTCCGGCAAAAATACCGCTGCTGCAATCTTTTCGGCTATTCAGATAATTGAGCATGCCGAAACAAATGAGGTGAAAGGAGAGTTAAAGACAATTGTCTCCCGGTTGCAGGACACCGATAACCCTGTTGTTGCAATATGTAAGTTTAAATAGATGATAAAAAATCTTAAGCTGCTTTTAAAGATGAATCATACCGTACAATATAGAGCTGTTTTTTTTATAATCATTCTGGTTTCTCTCTGTTCCTGTACAGGAGACAATAATCCTTCATACCAACTGGAGGTAATTGATGTCGCCTCCTCTGTGGGAAGGGGTAGTGTAGTTAATATAAGCGATGTTGCACATGAGATAAAGTACATCACCCTGGAGACAACCGATAGTTCGCTTATTGGTAGAAATCCGTCTGTATATGCAGATAGTGAAAGGATATATGTGATTTCAATGATTTCTGCAGACAGATATGTCAGTGTTTTTGATATAGATGGAAAATATCTCTATACTTTCAATAGAAGAGGCAGAGGGCCTCAGGAGTACAACTCATCCAGATTAACTATTGATCACACAACCTCAGGTTTCATTGCGCACGAATTTTCGCCAAAGAGCTCTTTATTGAAAGAGTACGATACAGAGGGTAATTTCAAAAGGTCAGTTAAGGTCCCCGATCTCGACTCTTTAACACTGACAGATGTATTTAAATTAAACAGTAATCTTTATATCTCTGCAATTCGCAACGCAAGCTTATCTCCTGTTTTTTATGTTCATGGAGCTGCATTTGATTCATTGTCAAATATTTTATTCAGGGTGCCGGTATCATCTTTTATACAGTATCCCCCATTGAGTATTGGAGAATTAACTCTATACCATACTTCACCACCCAGGATACATCTTTTTGGAAACTCAGCCCGTTTAGTTAACGGGGGTAATGATACTATATTCTCTCTGGATGAAACTCTCAGTTACCATCCACAGTTTGTTATAAATTACGGTAAATATAAAAATGAGTCCAGAGAAGTATTTAATATGGACATAAACAAGGGCAATCATATAAGTCTCGATCCCTCCTTTTACATGGAATCATCTCAATTTATTTTGTTGAGGTTTTTAATGAGGGACTATGCACACGAACCATATGAGGTTATAGTGAATTCAAGAGATGGCATCAGAAACAATGTGAAAACAGACTGTTATGGTTTGTACGATAAAAAATCAGGTGTTTTCATATTTGTAAATCACCCGATTAAGGGCAAGCCGGGTATTAAAGATGATATTAATAACGGACCTCCTTTTATTCCGGGAGTTGCCTCCGGAAGAGAGTATTCTGCCGCAATTTACTCTGCTGATGAGATAATTGAATATGCCGGAACTAACGAGGTAAAAGGTGATTTAAAATCGGTTGTGATGACATTAAAAGATACAGATAATCCTGTGGTTGCAATTGTCAGATTCAAATAACAAACTGAATGTTTAAGTTTATAATAATTTTCAAACATATATAGGGTATGTACAGAAAAACATGTTTCCGGGTGCTGTTTATTGCAACAATCTTAAGTACTGGTTCATTTAAGCAGCTGCTCTCTCAGCAAAATTACTCGCTTACATTGACTTTGGAGGAGGTTATCGAGACTGCAGCCGAGCAATCTCCCGCAGCGTTGATTGCCAGGCACAACTTTCGTGCAGATTACTGGCAGTACCGCTCATTCAGGGCAAAGTTTCTGCCCTCAGTAAATCTGGCGGCAAATCTGGGTCAATATAACAGATCGCTGGTACAGTTGCAGAACTACGAGACAGGGGAGATAAATTACATTGTTAATGATAATCTGCAAAACTCTCTTCAACTCTCACTGGATCAGAATATTTCACTTACCGGCGGGCGCTTCTCGGTAATAACAAGTCTTAACAGGGTTGACAACTTTTCTCCAAATCAATCTGTGATATACAGGTCACAACCCGTTTTTATAAATTATTCGCAACCAATTAGAACATTCAATTCACTTAAATGGGAAAAGATTGTTGAACCAAAGGAGTTTGAAAAAGCAAAAAGAAAATATCTTGAGAATCTCGAAGATATTAAATATAACGCAGCCTCAATCTTTTTTGAAGTTCTCTCAGCCAGGATGAATCTCGAGATGTCTCAGAAAAACATTGAGGCAATAGAGCTCTCTCTGAGAATTGCAGAGGAGAAACACAAAATTGGTTCAATAACATATAACGATCTTCTGCAGTTAAGATTACAACTCAACAACGAAAAGCTGACAATAAGCGATAACAGGACAAACCTCGATATGGCAAATCTCAGATTACGCACTATGCTGGGTTTTAAAGACAATGTCGATATCAATCTTATTCTTCCCGATCTGCTTCCTGAGATGCATATAGTGTTCGACGATGTCTATCACAGAGCTATGGAAAACTCCTCTTTTATGCTGGATAAGGAGTTGTCTCTTTTAAGCGCAGAACAGGAGGTGGAGAGAGCCAGATCTTCAACAGGCCTTCAGGCAGATCTCTACGCCACACTCGGTTTTACGCAGAGAGGTGAAAATATCTCAGGTGCATATAAAAGCCCTATAGATCAGGAGATTTTGGGTTTAAGACTTTCCCTGCCAATTCTTGACTGGGGATTGGGAAAAGGAAAGGTTAAACTGGCACGATCGAGAGAAGAGGTGGTAAAAGCCCAGGTAGAACAATCGTTGCAGCAGAATAAACAGGACATCCTGATAAAAGTTCTTAACCATAATAAACTAAATGCACAATGTTCTATTTCGGCAGAAGCCGACTCTCTGGCAACTGCGAGTTATGAGATATCTCTTGAGAGGTTCCGCAGCGGGACACTGAGTATATTTGACCTTGGAAATGCACAGAGATCTAAAGATAATGCTTCGCAGAGATATGTATCCGATCTTAAAAGTTACTGGCAGTCATATCTCAATCTTAGAAGAATAACACTTTTCGACTATCTCAAGGAGGAGCAGATAACTGTAGATTTTGACAAATTAATTGACAATTAATATTTAAATATATGAAATTCAGGATATTTTTTCTATGTTTTATACTTTTGGCAATCATTTCCTGCAAACAGAAGCAGTCGGAGCAAGTTGACCAGGGGGAAGCGGCAAGAGCCAATTTTACCGCCGAGAGAAACATTGTTGATACAATGGTACTGCGTTCTGCATCATTCAACAGGCAGGTAATTACAAATGGCAAACTGAGAGCGGTTGCAAAGAGCGACCTCTCTTTCAACACTTCCGGCATACTTAAGGAGGTAGCGTTCAGAAACGGAGGGCTTGTAAAAAAAGGAGAGGTAATTGCCCGCCTCGACCCCTCAGCTGCTAAGGCAAAACTGTTCCAAAGCCGTCAGGCAATGGAGAAGGCAGAGTTAAGCTTTATGAATGACCTTCTTGAATATGGTTTTGGCAGGGATACTTCCAATATTCCAACAGAAATTGTTAAGATTGTAAGATTAAAATCGGGATATAACGATGCTGTTCATAATTTAAAAATGGCAGAGGAGGAGTTGGGGAAAACCGAACTCAGGGCTCCTTTTACCGGTAAGCTGGCAAATATTACGGCTAAACCACATGAGGTTGTCTCCGGTCAATTCTGTACTCTGATTGATGACAGCAGATTTGAGGTCAGGTTCTCACTTCTTGAATCGGAGGTTACATTTATTAAGACGGGCAATAGTGTGCGTGTATCACTGTACAGCGACCCTGATGCGGACTTTAAAGGCATAATAACCCAGATTAATCCTATTGTTGACGAGAAGGGGCAGATTGATGTAACTGCCGAGATTGTAAACAGTACCGGTAAACTTATCGATGGCATGAATGTAAAGGTTATTGCCCAGAGTGAAGTTAAAAATAAACTGGTAGTACCCAAGAGTGCCGTGGTAATGCGGGATAATTTTGATGTATTGTTCCGGATTGACAAAGAGAGAAACAGAGCTGTGTGGACCTATGTGACAATTGAGATGTCAAATGCCGATTATCACGCAGTTACTGCCAACAAAGAGAAGAATGCAGTGATAAACGAAGGGGATATAATTATTATTTCCGGGAATCTGAACCTTGCAGACGGATCAAATGTAGAAATTAAAAACAGTCGCTTATGACAGGCAAACTGATTGACAGGCCTATAGCAGTCACAATGACCATTATCGCCGTGGTAGTACTGGGTGCTGTGGCAATTGGTTTATTACCTGTTTCTCTTATGCCCGAAGTAGAGATACCTCAAATAACCGTGCAGGTTAGTGCTCCCGGATATTCCGCCAGAGAAGTTGAGGGGCGTCTTGCCGGACTGAGAGGTCAGCTGAGACAGATTTCCAACCTGAAAGAGCTGAAAAGTGAGGCAAATAACGGATCGGGAAACATCTTTATGGAGTTTGAACACGGAAGCAACATTCAGTTCATTTTCATTGAGGTAAACGAGAAGATAGACAAGGCAATGGCCTCTCTGCCACGCGATTTTGAGAGACCAAAGGTGGTTAAGGCAAGTGCAACAGATATTCCTGCCTTTTTCATCAATATGACCATTGATGAGAAGAGTTCCGACAGATTTTTGCAGCTTAGCCGTTTTGCAGCAGATGTAATCTCAAGAAGAATCGAACAGATTCCGCAAGTGGCGCTTGTTGATATTAGCGGTCTCTCTCTTCCCGAAATATTGATTACACCGGACAGCAGAAAATTGAATGCACTGGGAATTTCGGAAGAGAGACTGGAAGCTGCAATAAACGATAATAACAGATCGTTGGGTGATATTTCAATTAAGGACGGACATTACAGATGGAATATAAGGTTTATTTCGGAGATTAAATCAAAGGAGGATATTGAGGAGATTAACCTTAATATCGAAGGAAGGTTATATAAATTCAGGGAACTGGCAAATGTTGCCGAACAACCGCGAAGAGATAAAGGAGTTGTAAGGTCAGACGGAAACAAAACAGTAACGCTGGCAGTTATAAAACAGTCCGATGCCAAGATGTCCGACCTCAAAGTCTCGCTGGACCAGATTATGGAGCAGTTCAACAAAGAGTATCCAGAAATTCAATTCAGGGTTACCAGAGATCAGACGCGTCTGTTAGACTACTCTATATCAAATTTAAGAAATAATATATTGTTGGGAGCTATTCTGGCTTGTCTGGTAATATTCCTTTTTCTTCAGGATTTGAGATCTCCCTTGTTGGTAACCATAACAATTCCGTTATCGCTGATTGTCTCCCTGCTCTTCTTTTTTATTGTAGGAATCTCAATAAATATTATCTCACTTTCGGGCCTTATACTTGGTATAGGGATGATGGTAGATAACTCTATTATAGTTATAGACAACATTACGCAGCTATACTACAGAGAAAACAATCTTCGCCATGCTATAATAAAGGGAGTAGGAGAGGTGTTTACACCTATGCTTAGTTCTGTTCTTACAACCTGCTCGGTCTTTTTACCTTTAATCTTTTTAAGCGGAATTGCAGGAGCCCTTTTTTACGATCAGGCAATGGCTGTAACCATAGGGTTATTCTCGTCATTAATAGTTGCAGTAATTATAATACCTGTATATTACTACCTGTTTTACAAGAGAAGCGGAGGGCCGTCTCCAAACAGATATTTTTCAAAAATTGAAGTATTCGATTATCATAGTGCTTATGAGAGAGCTCTCAAATGGGTGTTCCGGCACCAGACTGCAATATGGATAATATTTATCATGGTTGTTCCATGCACACTGCTTCTATACAGGGCAATTGACAAATCGAAGCTTCCTCCGGTTACACACGACGATACAATAATGCTTATTGACTGGAATCAGCAACTGGATATTGAAGAGAGTGACAGAAGAGTTGAACTGGTTACCAAATCGGGCAGCGAATTAATCAATCACAAAACCACATTTACCGGAGTTCAGCAATTTATACTGTCTCACACTCCCGATCTTACACAAACCGAGGCAATGATATACCTTAAGGCAAATGAGGCGGATAATATTAATAAATTGGAGGAGGTTATTGCCAAAAGTATCAAGGAGCTGTATCCTGACGCAACATTCAGGTTTACTCCTGCGGACAACATCTTCAATATGATATTTTCGGACAGGGAGTACAATCTTACAGCAAGATTTGTAAGCCGCGACGGATCGGCACCCGATCCGGATAAACTGAATATTTTACTGGAGAAGATTTACAGGGATATGCCGGGTCTGTACTTAGAACCGGTAAGGTGGCAGGAGGTGATTATGCTTACTGTCAAACCGGAGATGTTATCCCTGCATAAAGCAGATCAGCGTCAAATACATAATGTAATTGCAAATGCTGCCAAAGAGAGGCAGGTTCTCTCAATTAATCACGGGAATTATGCAGTACCCGTAATTATGGGAGATGAAAATGACTACATTAAAGACATTCTTGCGTTGAGAATAAGAAACAATGAGGGAGTTGAGATACCATTGTCTAAACTGGTTCATGAGGGAAGATCAAGAGATTTTAAAAGTATTGTCTCCGGATTGGAAGGGAGTTATTATCCTTTAAATCTGGCCGTAAATGACAAGGAGGTTCCGGATGTGATGAAATCGATAGAGAGGATTGCAAAAGAGGATAAGAATTTTGATGTCATCTTTGCAGGAAGCTATTTCTCAAACAGAGTACTCATTAAAGAGCTGGTAATAATATTGACTGTTGCCCTGCTGCTCCTGTTCTTTATTCTTGCTGCCCAGTTTGAATCACTTATACAGCCGTTCATCATTTTGTCTGAAGTTGTTGTGGATATATTCGGTGCGATGCTGGTATTGTGGATATTTGGTTCGGGTTTAAACCTTATGTCGATGATTGGTATTGTTGTTATGAGTGGTATCATAATAAATGACTCAATACTTAAGGTGGATACCATAAACCGTCTGCGCAAAGAGGGTTACCCGCTGCTGAGGGCAATTATGATGGGAGGAGTAAGAAGACTCAAACCTATTATTATGACAAGCATAACCACCATTCTTGCAATTGCTCCGTTTCTTATCAGGGGAGATATGGGCTCCGATCTTCAGTACCCGTTATCCCTTGCACTGATTGGCGGAATGGTGGTTGGTACAATTGTCAGCATCTTCTTTATTCCGCTTTTCTACTACAACATCTATAAAAAGAGATCGAGATGAGACTTCCTCCGTTTTCTGTAATACTAGTTTTTGTAGTACTTGTTATAGCCGGCGCAGGAATTATGCCATTGGTGAGTCTTCAGTACAAACCAACAGAGAAGAGCAAAACACTGTCGGTTACTTATAGCTGGAGTGGTGCTTCGGCCAGGGTTATTGAAGCAGAGGTCACCTCAAAGCTGGAGGGGGTTATCTCAACAATTTCGGGAATTAATGATATAACATCAACTACTAACAGAGGCAATGGGAGAATATCTGTAACTTTCATGCCGGGGGTTGATATTGATGCTGCAAGGTTTGAGATTGCATCTTTAATAAGAAGAGTGAAGCCTAAACTGCCACCTGAAGTTAATCCCCAAATAATTACCGGCGGAGGTTCCCGTGGCTTTGACTCTCAACCGGAGAGTAATATTATTCTTACCTATACAATTAATTCTCAGCTTCCCACACTCAGAATTAAACAGTATGCAGAGGAGAACATAATTAAGGAGTTGTCTTTGATAAACGGAATAAGAGATATTACTGTTTCCGGTGTTACTCCGTATGAGCTTGAAATTGAGTATGACCCGGAGTATATCTCAAATCTTGGAGTTTCAACTACAGATATTCAGAGTGCTATTAAAGATTTTACCGGAAGCGAGGCAGTTATTGGCAGTATTGACGGAACGGCAATAATACTGAGAACCCCGGCTATGGGTGGAGATATTGAGACCATTCCGGTTAAAAGTGTTCATGGAAGGGTTATCCGTCTTAACGATTTTGCCAAAATCTCATATAAAGAGAGATTACCCACCTCATACAGCAGGATAAACGGTTTAAACACAGTAAATATTACCATTTTAGCAGACAGAGGTGTAAACACTCTGGATATAATAGGGAAGGTTAAAGAGAGGATGAAGGAGATAAGTACTCGTTTCCCCGAGAACTTCTCTGCAATTTTAATTCAGGACCAGTCAACACAGATTAACAATGAGATTAATAAGATTCTCAGAAGAACTTTTCTCTCTGTTCTGGTGCTGCTACTCTTTGTGTATGCTGTAAGCCGGAGTTTGCGTTATCTTGCAATCATTGCAGTAACGCTTGCCGCAAATATTCTGATAGCGTTTATCTTCTACTACATCTTTGGTATTGAGATTAACATATATTCTCTTGCCGGAATTACGGTTTCGCTGGGAATAATTATTGACACCTCAATAATTATGATTGCCCACTATGGTTATTATAAAAACAGGAGAGTCTTTATTGCAATTCTGGCTGCCCTTCTTACTACAATAGGGGCTCTGTCAGTTGTCTTTCTTCTTCCCCAGGAGTCCAGGGAGATGTTACTTGAGTTTGCAGCGGTTATAATAATTAACCTTACTGTCTCAATGGCAATTGCAATACTCTTCATTCCGGCTCTTGTTGATACATTCCCTATAAAGGGTGTCAGGGCAAAGATGAAGAGAAAAACTGCAGAGGGGGTGCTGAAATTTAACCGGATTTACAGAAGGTACATACTTTTCGGAAGATCACACAAATGGCTTTTTATCATTTTGGTAGTGTTGGGTTTCGTGTTACCTGTTCACCTTATGCCAACGAAGATTAATGAGGAGAAAAACACATTTCATAAGATATATAATAATACAATAGCATCTCAGTTTTATCAGAATAAGATAAAAAAATATACACATAATACATACAATACACAGCACACACAATA
>CAZPFI010000061.1:0-11580 GCA_964585795.1 uncultured Muribaculaceae bacterium
TATATATCCCCGCTCAAATATTAACCCTATACTGGATACAGTGCCGGGCAAGGTATTAAGGGAAGACTATATATTGAGTGGTAAGGTTGGTTATAACATTAGCGATAAAGTATCTATAGGCGCTGCATTCGACTACCAAACCTCTACAGCTGCTAAAAGGATTGACGGGAGGAACAGGAACACCCTATCGAAACTTGGTGTTGCTCCCGGTATAACCCTTAAAACAAAACCTGTTATTTTGGGATTGAATCTCTCATACAAAAGGAATGTCGAGAGAATGGATTACACATTTATAGGTGACATTACAGGAAAGTACATCTACTACACCGAGGGTCTGTGGTTCTATACCAGAACAGGTATAACAAATACAACCATTCGTGACAGAATATATTACCAGAATTATTATGGAGGAGGTCTTCAGGCGCAGATAAAAACTGGCAAGCTCTCTCTTTATAATCAGTTTTCTGTTGACTACGGTAATGAAGATAATTTTGAAAGTAATTTTGCAAGAAGATATGCATTCGTAGAGAATCTTATTTATAAGTATGATGGTATTTTCACCTACTCATCAGCAAATATCGACCACATTGTTTCATTAAGATTTGTTAGTGACGAAAACCTCTCTTACAATGTAGTCAATAACTACGAACTGATTCCCGGAGAGGCTAACAACTGGGCTTTCTTTGAGTATGGAAAGACTTTGCGTTATGCAACCGGATATCAGAATTACGGAGCAGAGTACAAAGTTTTTGTAAGAGACGGTGAGTGGAAATGCAAGTGGATTCTGGCTGCAGGATTCAATCAGCACCGTATGGACAAGGAGTATAAGGTTTATCCTGCGGTTTATAAGCAGGATTATACAGTAAACGAACTCTACCTGAGGATTAACCGCGATTTGGCAATTAGTGCCAACTCAACTATCAATCTGGACCTTAACGGTGGTTATGTAACCGGATCTGGAACAAAACTAAAGGAGACAAATCCTCTTACAACCGGATCCTTGAAGCTGAATCAGTATATGCTTGATACAGATTTTGCATATAATATTGCCGAACGGGTTATTGGTGGCCTTGGTGCTAAATATACCAGAGTTACCAACAGCCAGAAAGGCACTTCGGTTTATTTAGGAGCCGCTTATAAGTACCTGAACGCAACAGACTACAGAGGTTTTCTCTCCGTTACGCTCGGGCTCAACTTCTAGGATAATTAATTAAAGTAACCAAACAGGCAACCCACCTGCAGAGATATTATTAAAAAGTAGTATCTCTGAGTGGGTTGACCTTTTTAACACTATTTTTATGAGTAGGAAATTTTTTATAATAGCAGCATTTTTGATGCTGGTGGCCGGTCGTTTATCGGCCGACGAGGGGATGTGGCTGGTAAACCTCCTGGACAGACAGTTGTTTGAGCTGATGAAAAGCAAAGGTCTTGTGCTTAATCCCGGGGAGATTTACAACCCCGGCGAAGGAACCTTAACAGATGCAATTGTAGCCATTGACGGTGGATCGTGCAGTGGAAGTATTGTCTCTCAAAAGGGGTTAATGATCACTAACCACCACTGTGCATATGGGGATATACACTCTTTGAGCACCCCAGAAAAGAACTATCTGGAAGATGGTTTTTGGGCAATGAATTACAGTGAGGAGAAACCGATTAAAGGGAAAAGTGTAACATTTTTAAGGGGGGTAGTTGATGTTACCGATAAGGTAAACATGATAATTGACAGTCTTGATGCGGCAGGTCCGCGAGGACTCTTTTTTATGAACAGGGTCTCATCTGTTATTGAAAAAAGTTTCGGGAGTGTTCCATACGAGAAGTCTTTGTCATCAATGTGGAGAGGTTCAAAATACTATCTCTATTTCTACGAAACATATAATGATGTAAGATTGGTAGGTGCACCTCCGGTCTATATTGGCTCATTCGGTGGTGAGACAGATAACTGGGGATGGCCTCAACATAAAGGAGATTTTGCCCTGTACAGGGTTTACAGCGACAGTAACGGCAAACCGGCAGACTATTCAGATGAGAATATTCCTCTTGAGGCAGCCAGATACCTTACAGTATCAAAAGCAGGGGTGACTGAGAATGATTTTGCCATGATACTGGGCTATCCGGGTAGGACAAACAGATACATATCTTCATTTGAACTACGGGAAAAGTTTGACATTTTGAATCCGGTAATAAGTGGAGTGCGAAGAGCCAAACTTGATGTCTGGAAAAAACATATGGACAAATCGGATGAGATAAGATTGATGTATGCAGATAAATATTTTGGAATAAGCAATTATGCCGATTATGCCAAATGGGAGAATTTGTGTATTGAGAGGTTTAATGTGATAGAAAAAATTGAGCAGAGAGAAAAAGAGCTAAGCAAATGGATATCCTCAGATTCTGAGAGAGCTGCCAAATACGGAGATTTACTCGATAACCTTAAAAGAGCGTACAAAGTAAAGGCAGAGATAACCAGAATAAGGGAGTACTTCAGAGAGTCGATGGTAAGAGGTGCAGAGCTTGTGGCGCTTGGACAAAGATTTAACGGATTGGTAAATACTCTTAACAGAGCCAATAAAGAGGTGTTCTCTATCGAAGATAAAGAGATATCGAACTTCAGAGATGTTGCATTGAAAATTATGTCGGGATGTGATGCAGATGCAGACAGAGAACTTTTTAAGGTTATGTTAAGGTTCTTTGTGAAAGAGGTTCCCCGTGAGTTCTATGACGATGCCTTTATTGCACTTCTGGACAGATTCAACGGAAATACCGATAAGCTGGCCGATTATGTTTACGATAACAGTGTTTTAACATCACAGGAGCGGCTTTTGGATTTTCTTTCTCAGCAGCGCAGTGTTAACGACATTACTGCAGACCCTGTAATCGATATTGTAAAAACAATGGGAATTCTCAACTACAACAGAAGAGAGGACTCTCTGCTTAAAGAGGCAAACCTCGACCCGGGAAAGGACAGGGGAGATTATGTAAGAGCTATGTACCAGATGCAGCTTGAGAAAGGAGAAAATATATATCCCGATGCAAATTCAACAATGCGGCTCACTTTTGGTGAGGTAGGCGGAATAAAAGCCAGGGATGCGGTATATTATCACTATCTGACAACCTCAAGTGGAATACTCGAGAAGATAAATCCCGACGATTATGAGTTTCGTGTTAAACCCCAATACGAACAGGCATTGAGGAGTGGTGATTGGGGAGACTATGGTAAAGATGGAGTTATGTATGTGAACTTTATGACCGACAATGATATAACAGGAGGGAACTCGGGGAGTGCCGTGATGAATGGCAAAGGAGAGTTAATAGGCCTCGCTTTTGACGGGAACAGGGAATCAATGGCAGGAGATGTCTATTTTGTTGAAGGTTACTGTAAGTCGGTAAGTGTTGATATTAGGTATGTACTATGGGTTATAGATAAATTTGCAGGTGCCCGTCATCTTATTAATGAAATGCAAATAAAATAGAGAGCTATTTTAGCCCATACTTTTCAAGAAGAGCTTCCGGGCGAGGATCTCTTCCCCGGAATCTTCTGAAAAGCTCTGAAGCATCCTGTAAATTACCTCTACTGAGAATATTTTTACGGAACGACTCTGCAACCTCTTTGTTGAATATACCTCTCTCCTTAAAAAGAGAGAAGGCGTCAGCTTCCAGTACCTCTGCCCATTTATAGCTGTAGTAACCGGCAGAATATCCCCCCGAAAAAATATGGCCAAATGAAGCAGAGATACAAACAGAGTCAATTGCCGGAAGAACCCTGGCTTTCTCAACAGCCCTTTTTTCAAACTCCAAAACATCTGAAATATTGCCGGCTTCATTAAGATTATGCCATGCCATATCGTTGATGCCAAACATAAGCTGTCTTACATTTGAGTAACCACTCAGGTAGTTTCTTGCATCAATAATCTTCTTTATAAGCTCTTGTGGAATCTCCTCTCCGCTCTCATAGTGTTTTGCAAAGGTTTTTAAAAACTCGCTTTCTGTAGCCCAATTCTCCATTATCTGAGACGGGAGTTCTACGAAATCTCTCACTACATTTGTTCCTGTAAGTGATGGATAACTACCCTCTGCAAGCATTCCGTGGAGTGCGTGACCGAATTCATGTAGCAGTGTCGTGAATTCATAAAATGTTAATAATGAAGGCGTATTGGCTGTTGGTTTGGTAAAATTGCATACCAGAGAGACAAAAGGACGGCTCTCTTCACCTTTAAATATAAACTGGTCGCGGAATGTTGTCATCCACGCACCACCTCTTTTGCTTTCGCGTGGAAAATAATCCAGATATAGCAGTGAGATGAATTTGTCGGCAGCATCCCTTACTTCAAATACTTTAACATCGTTGTGATATACAGGAATTTGATTGTTCTCTGTAAACTTGAGACCAAAAAGGGAATCGGCAAGTGAAAAAACAGCTCTCTCTACACTCTCTAATTTGAAATATGGTTTTAACATCTCATCGTTAACTGCATATTTTTCACTCTTGTACTGCTCCGACCAGTAACTGAAGTCCCATGGCATTAACTCTCCTTCGAACCCTTGTGAATTTGCATATTTTGTAATCTCTGACACCTCCCTCTTTGCCGGTTCAATGGTTTTTGCAAGTAAATCTTCTAAAAAGGTGTTTACTCTCTGAGGAGAGCCTGCCATATTGTTTTTAAGAACATACTCTGCATGAGTAGAATAACCCAGTAATCTGGCTCTGTTAAGACGAAGCTCAACAATTTGTTTAATTATATCACTATTGTCAAACTCATCTTTATACGACTTGGTATTGGATGCTCTCCAAATTCTTTCCCTCAGTTCTCTGTTTGTACTGTACTGCAAAAAGGGGCCATAACTTGGTTGATGCAGTGTAAATACCCACCCATCCAATCCTCTCTGTTTTGCCTCTTCGGCAGCACCTTCTGTAACAAACCCGGGAAGGCCCTTCAGTTGAGAGCTATCCTGAATATGCATGGCAAACTTATTTGTTGCGGCAAGAACATTCTGTCCAAACTTAAGTGTTAACTGAGACAGCTCTTTGTTAATCTCTCTGTATTTTTCCCTGGCTTCTCCTTTAAGCTCTGCTCCATTTCTCGCAAAACTTCTATATGTCTCCTCCGTCAATCTAAGTTGTTCTTCGGTCATATTTAAGGAGTCTCTCTTCTGATACACACTCTTTACTTTTTCAAAAAGTTTTTCGTTTAACATAATGTCATTGGAGTACTCTGTAATCATCGGTGAGACAGTAAGGGCAATATCCTGCAATACGGAGCATGTGTGAGCCTCATTAAGATTGAAGAAAATTGAGCTTACTGCAGAAATCTCTCTTCCTGCAAATTCAAGCATTTCAATTGTATTTTCAAAATTGGCATCCCTGGCATCTGATGTGATTGAATCTATTCTGCTCCTGGCAATTTTTATAGCCTCTTCGAAAGCCGGCTTATAATGATCATTGGTTATTTTATTAAAAGCCGGAGCACCGTACGGATTTCCCGATTTAACCAGTAGTGGGTTTTTGTCTTTCATTTTACTATTGGTACAAGAGAGTAATATAAGTGTTAAAATAAAGGCAACAACCGTACCTCTTGTTGTGTTCATATATATGACTATAATATTGATTACTTAATTAAAAAAGCGCATCGGTTATATAGGTTATTGTGGTAATTACCGATGCGCTAAACAATCTTTTATAACAAATTAATTTGTCTGAATAACAAGATATTTTGTCTGCTCCCAAAATGACTTTTGATTAATAATCTTAAGAACCTGCATTCCATCTGCATCCGGCTCCAGAAGATATGTCCCGGTGGGATGAATGGAGAGTATTTTGGCTCGTTTAACATTAATATTTATCTCATTAACTTCTCTTATGTCAATTTTGATAAAGGCAGACTGTTCGGCTTCGTAGGAGATTTTTGCAGAGCGGAAGAGACCTCCTTTCGACAGGACATTTGCTGATATAAGGTCATTTTTCGAACCGGCTATGTAGAAGGCTGTATTCAGTAACTTATCCTGAGTGGAGATTGTCTCTCTGTTTGCACTCCTCTCTTCGCTAAGGGAGGTAACATCACTTTTTAAATTGGATACAGTCATGTCCAGAGTTGCAATCTGTTGTGTTTTTATTCTAAGTTGAGTATCCTTCTCTTCAAGTTGTTTTTGGAGATCGGCAATGAGAACCGACTTCTCTTCCAGTTCAAGAGTCATTGCATCTAATCTTTTCTTAAATTGAGATGACTGGTAACGGTTGTCATTTTTTAGTTTTTCTATCTGAGTTTTATAATTAGCAATCGCTTCGGCAATTGCTGCCATATCCGATTTCATCTGATCTCTTTTGTTTGCCTTGATTTCGGCACCGGATTGAGATTGCAGAACCAGAATGTTTTCTGCTTCACGGATTGTTTTTAAGCCATCTTCTACTTCATTGAGAGTTGCAAAAAGCTCTTCCATTTCTGCACTTTTTGCATCACTCTCTGTGGTGAGAGTTTCAAGCTGTGCCTGGAGATCTTTGTATTTTTTTGAGTTTTCGACACATGAGGTGAGTGCTGACAGAACAAACAAAATTGCCAACAGAGATGTTAATTGTTTCATGTTATTGGTTTTTAGTGGGTTATCGACAAATAGGGAAAAGTATATCCTTTTCAAATTTACATATAATTTTAGACTTTGAGCAGCTTGTTAAACTTATGTTTTCTGATATTAAAAATTTATTATTCGAATCTAAAAAATAATTATCTGATTAATTAAAAAGGTGAAACAGGCATTGGTTTATTTTGTAATGTATCAATTTAAAAAAAAATTATGGAAAAGTCGTTAAACAGAGTGGAATTAAAGGGGAATGTAGGGTTTGAACCACGCATTAACAGTTTCGAAGACGGAGGTACAGTTATGAGACTATCGCTTGCTACCAATGAGAGTTTCAAAAACAGGAAAGGGGAGCTGCAGGAGGAGACAGTGTGGCACAACATTGTGGCCTGGGCAGGAAAGGGCATGCCCGATTTTGCGCAAATTAAAAAGGGCTCTTTCCTGGAGGTTACAGGCAGGTTAAAACCTGTTCAGTACCAGACAAAAACGGGGGCAGATAAATACTCTTACGAAATTATAGCATATTCCATTAAGTTGCCCGAATGAGAAACCTCAGAGAAATAAAAAATTATAGCTATTTTTGACCTGTGATTACACGGAAGGTTTTTCTTTCGTTTACAGGTTTATTTATGGATAGAGAACTGTTTTTCTACAATACGCTTACCAGAAAAAAAGAGAAATTCCAAACTAACATCCCGGGAATGGCAGGGATTTATGTTTGCGGCCCAACAGTTTACGGTGATGCTCACCTGGGACATGCAAGGCCGGGTGTTGTTTATGATGTTCTGTTCAGGTTACTTAGGCATCTTGGTTACAAGGTGAGATATGTGAGGAATATAACAGATGTGGGGCATCTGGAAAACGACTCAGACAGCGGTGAGGATAAAATTGCCCGTAAGGCGCGTCTGGAACAACTGGAGCCAATGGAGGTTGTACAGCACTACACTATAAGATATCACGAGGCAATGAAACTGCTCAATACATTACCGCCAAGTATAGAGCCAAGGGCTTCGGGGCACATTCCGGAACAGATATCGCTGGTAAAAAAGATTATTGAGAGTGGTTTCGCCTATATAAGCAACGGATCGGTCTATTTTGATGTTGAGAGCTACAACAAAAGGCATCCCTATGGTGCTCTATCCGGAAGAACTTTGGAGAATCTGCAGAGCAACTCCAGGGAGCTTGAGGGCAGTAGCGATAAAAAGTCACCATTTGATTTTGCTTTATGGAAAAAAGCATCAAAAGAGCATATTATGAGGTGGGAATCTCCATGGAGCGATGGTTTTCCGGGATGGCACCTCGAATGTTCGGCAATGAGTGCCAAGTATCTCGGAGAGAGATTTGATATCCACGGAGGGGGTATGGACCTGTTGTTCCCTCACCATGAGTGTGAACTTGCGCAGAATACGGCAGCAAGAGGTGAGGGTGGTGTAAGGTACTGGATGCATAACAATATGATTACAATTAACGGCCAGAAGATGGGGAAGTCTCTGGGAAACTTCATAACTCTTGAAGAGTTGTTCACAGGCAGCCACAAAATTCTTGAAAGAGCATACTCACCTATGGCTATAAGGTTTTTCATACTGCAGGCGCACTACAGGAGTACACTCGATTTTAGCAACGATGCTATTCTGGCGGCTGAGAAGGGATATAAAAAGATGATGCAGGCATCAAGAGATGTTGGTTTACTGCCGGCAGTACAAGGAGATCTGTCGGATGAGTTAAAGCAGCTTACGCTAGAGGTCTACCGTGCAATTTGTGATGACCTGAACACCCCGGTTGCTATTGCCCATATGTTTGAAGCTGTAAGGATAGTGAACCTTGCAAAAGAGAGAACACTAAAAATAACTGAACAGGACAAAAGTGCACTGGAGAATCTTTTGGTTAACTTTACAACAGATGTTTTGGGATTGGCAGGAGAGCAGACAGACAGTGCAAACGGGCAGATTCTTAAAAATGTAATTGAGATGTTGCTGGAGATAAGGAGAGAGGCCAAAGCAGCGCGTGATTTTTCAAAAAGCGATTCGATAAGAGACCAGCTGGCAGGGTTAGGTGTTGTAATTAAAGACACAAAAGAGGGAACTGAGTGGACTCTTTAAAGGAGACGATGTAAACTTTAAATAGATGTTCTTATGAAAAGAAGAGATTTTTTTAGAACACTCTCACTGGGAGGTGTAGGGTTTGCCTTAAATCCGATGATAAAAGCCGCAGATCTCTCTCCTCTGTTTGCAGAGATGCAGACAACAGAGACCAATATCGATGACGCATTAAAAGTTCCCAGAAATAAAAACTCAATGCCAGGGCTCTTCCCCGGAAAGGTTGTCAAGGTAACCGACCCTGCGTCTGTGGTGGATGGAGTGCCTCAGGAAGAGATTGCTTATGAGATGCTTAAAAAGGCGATGTTAAAGCTGAGTAACGAGAAAAACTTAAAAAAGGCATGGCGGAAATATGTTTCACCGACTGATATTATAGGCCTGAAAGTTAATCCGGTAGCCGGCAGACTACTTACAACATCCCATGCTGTAACAAGGTCTGTTGTAAGGCAACTACAGGAGGCAGGGATTCCTCGTAAGAACATTGTTATTTGGGACAGAAGAGAGATGCAGTTACACGAAACCGGATACACAAAGGATAACTATCCTGGGATAGAGATTACCGGTACGGAGTGTATGGACGAAAAGGGCGGCTTTTACAACAACCAGGGTAAACTGTACAGCGAAGAGAGAATCGACCGTGATCACTTCTTTTATGCCGATCTTGAGGGCACTCACGACGACTACACCATCCCCTATATGGTAAACGGAGGTAAATACTCTTACTTCACAAATATTTGCACAAAAAAGGTTACGAAGATTATTAACATACCAATTCTCAAAAATGCCGGACCAACCACAACATTGTGTTTGAAAAACCTGGCATACGGTGCAATAACCAATACCGCACGGCTTCATAAAATATGGCATGAGTCGTGTGCATATGTGTGTGCCTTTGCTCCGCTTAGAGACAAGGTTGTACTCAATATTGCAGACGGCCTCATTGGTTGCTTTGACGGAGGACCCTCTGCAAAACCACAATTTATATGCAACTACAATATGCTTATTGTAGGTACCGATCCTGTTGCCGTTGACAGGATAGGACACGATGTAATAATTGCAAAGAGGATTGAGCAGGGCATTCAGAAAGAGGATAACAGAAACTCATCCAGGTTTATTGACATTGCCCAGGAGTTGAAGCTGGGGATTGGAGAGAGGGACAAAATTGAGTTAATTGAGGCATAGTATGATGAAACTATTGATTGCCTTGTTTCTTCTGTTTTTACCCTTTTCTGCCAGGGCTGTAAACCGGGGGGGAAGCAGCCATAGCGCAGAGGATTTAAAGATTAACCGCGAGAGGTGGTTCAGGGGAGAGGCATTATACGGTTTTATGAATGGAGGAAGCGAACTCTATCTGGAATATGGATTCAAAGAGCTTCAGGCACTTGAGGTGACATATAGAGGAGAGGAGTATACAATTGAGATATACCGGATGGAGACCCCCGAAGATGCTTTTGGTATATATAGCATACACACTTTCAACTCACTTTTCAGAGACACTCTGTTTACTTTTGATTGTCACTCAAAATTCCAGTTGCAGACAATAAGGGGTTGCTTTTATTACTCTGTTGTGTTTGACAGAGCCCGGGATGCAATCAATCATGATGCAGCGGAGTTGCTAAGAATCTTTATTAAGGATGATAATGCGGCCCAACCTCAATTCCCGGAACCACTGGGTGAAATTGAAAGACCGGTAACAGGAAAACTTAAATATGTACGGGGACCCCTTGCACTTATCTCCTGTAGCCCTACGCTTTCAGATTGGTTGCAAAATATAACAAATTATAAGTTATGGTTGCTAAACGAGGAGGGGGGTGAAAAAATAAAAGTAATCTTTTTAACACAAAACAGCGCCTCTTTATCTCTTTTAAAGAGCAGATTACCCCTTTCTGCTATCATTTTTGAAGAGTCAGAGCTTCTGTTTTTCTCTTTCTCATTTTAAAAAAATTATTAGCTTTGTCAATTAACATTGGCAAATAAACAGTGAGGGCTCTAAATTTCATAGTTGCACCGCTTTCGGTTTTTGCTTATCTCTTTACGATGATGGGTGTGGGACGCTACTCCTGCCATTGCGATCACTCTTCACATTTTGCACTTTTTGGCATAGTTACCCAATGTGCGTGCACAGATATGCCTCACTATGAAGATCCGGATCACAGATGTATATGCGGAGCTCATTTGGAAGCCGAGCAGCCAAAGAGAGATGATTGCTGTTCTGTTGCCTATTTTTTCCTTGAGGAAGATCAGAATTTTGTAACATCAAACGACGATATTATTCATGCAGACAATATTTTAGTTTTACCGCTAAGTACTGTCTGCAATGGAGTCTCAATGATTCAGCGGACAAGAATCAAAAATTTTGAGGCACTGTTCCGATCGGACAAGGTGCCCTTATACGAGATGAACAGTCAGCTGATTTTATGATTGACCGGGCTGGCCGTAAGCATATAGCTTGCGGGTGTGGTTAACTATTCCTGTATCATAAAATATTTAAAATGAAAGCTCTAGTATCATTATTATTTATACTGTCACTATTGCTTCCTGTGGATGAGGTTTATTCCGTCTCCAAGGGAAGAGGCATCGCAATTGTGGTGGACAGTCTAACTTACGAAAATTGCAAAAGTGCAATTGAAAAATATGCGGCTTCTCTGCGTCAGGAGAAGCTTAATCCAGTTGTTCTGGTTGACAGATGGGGCATTCCCGATTCTATACGGGTACACCTTTTTAAACTATATAGAAGTTCAAATCTTGAGGGTGCGGTTTTTGTCGGTGATATTCCTGTTCCAATGATAAGGAATGCGCAGCACCTCACCACAGCTTTTAAAATGGACCAAAGAAGGCCATGGGAGAGATCATCAGTACCGTCTGACCGTTTCTATGATGATTTCAATTTCAAATTTGAGTTTATTAAACAAGATTC
>CAZPFI010000062.1:0-11487 GCA_964585795.1 uncultured Muribaculaceae bacterium
CCTAACTTGTCAACGATGATGGCTTTAACCTTTGCATTAATGTCTGCCATGATTTAAAATAATTAGTTAATAAAAAAGTGTTAGTTTATTTCAAAATTAGGTTGCAAAGAAAGATAAAAAAATCAAAAAAAGAAAAAAATCTATAAAGTGAAGTCATATCTAACTGATTAACTGCACAATATTTTAAGCCGGTATAATTATTTTCAAAAATCTTTCAATGCCCTATTTTTCTTATATTTGCACATTAATTCCAAAGAACCTTTATGGAGATTGTAAATATAGCAATATTTGCTTCCGGTAACGGAACAAATGCAGAAAATATTGTAAAGCATTTTTCCGGTAATTCACAAATAAATGTTAGTCTGATACTTACTAATAACAAAGATGCATATGTAATTACCAGAGCAAACGAACTTGGTGTAAAAACAGAAGTATTCACCCCTAAAGAGCTAAATGACAGTTGTTTGGTAGACGAGGTTCTGTCCGGTAATAAAATAGATTTTATTATCCTTGCCGGATTTCTTCTTAAGATACCGGAGAGGATTGTATCGAAATACAGGGGTAAGATTATAAATATTCACCCTGCACTGCTGCCGGCTTACGGAGGAAAGGGGATGTACGGTCAAAGAGTTCACAGGGCGGTAATCGAAAACGCGGAGAAAGAGTCCGGTATCACAATTCATCTTGTTGACGAGATATATGATAACGGAGATATTATTTTTCAGGCAAAATGCAATCTTGATAAGGGGGAGACAGTTGAAACACTGGCAGCAAAAATCCATCTGATGGAGCGGGAGTTTTTCCCCGCTGTAACAGAGGATTTCATAAAAAAGAGAGTGCTATCACTACTTTAACTGTTGCAGAATTGGTAACTCAATCCTTAAACCTGTTGCTTTGTATTTTAAACCATCAAAACCAACAAAAACTCCGGTCCTAACCAACCCTTTTACTCCAAACGAGTAACCCAGTTCGAAATAGTTTAACCTCTTTTCGGGAAGCCATAACCATTTAAAATGAAGGGATTCATCGAAAAACGCACTGTTTATAAATGGCAGTCTGTTAAGCAAAAGATAATCTGTTCTGTATTCAGAAATTAAAGTAACCCAACTCTCAGGGGTCGAGTAATTATAATTTCCGGCTAAAAGGAATGCCCCTCTAAACCCGTTCTCACTCACCATAATGTCAGAAGCTGCAAAATGTCTGAAATCTGTCAGGGAAATCCTCTCCCTTTTATAAAACTCGCCTCCATCAATACTATACAAAAAATTCCCGTATAAACCCGTAGATAGTGTGTGCGAAATGCTCATTCCGGCCAATCCGTATGATGAATGGTTGTTAGATGGAGATGATACTGTGGCTCTTGTATAAAGTGTAAATGTGGGAAACCTGCTTTTTACATATCTTTTTCTTCCATCCCTTATTCTGTAATAATATTCCGGAGTGTAAGAGAGCGAAAGTCTGTAGTATACAGACTTATGACTTTCAGAAACTGCTCCGTAGATATTATTAGGTTCATTTGGTGGGGGTGTAACACCGAATAACGATTTAAGGTCTCCGTTTTCCAGAGGAGAGCTGCTCTCCCAGGTAATTCCTGCATTTATTCTGAGGCCATTGGCAATGTCTATGCTGTTCACTATATCATACCATTTTCTGGAATGAAATTTAACAGGATTAAGACCAAACAGGAAGGATGCGTAGGAGTTAATCATTGAGGATACTGCCGTGTTGTTGCTTATGTCAGCACTACCCTCTCCGGCACTCAAAGATAAACTGCCCAGTTTTAAAGGGGAGTATGATAATGTTGCATCAACTCTCCACAACAACTCTTTTCTTAAAGTGGAGTAGTAAAAACGGGGCTTAATTACTGCAGATGAACTGTTATTAAAGAGCCAGGAGGCGAAGAGATTTTGTCCCAACTGATAGCCGTCGGTGAAATTAAAATCGCCAACCACACCTGATAAACCTCCGTAACCCAGAGTCAGTTTCTTCCCAACCTTATATTTCGCCTCAAAAAGAACCTTGTCAAGCACTCTATTCCCTGTTGAGCGATTGACTTTATTAACCGAATCCTCTTCAAATACCCTTTTAAACTCTTTGTTTAGCGAGTCAGAGATTTTATATGAGATGAGCTCCTCATTGGTTAAAGGCAATCTTCTTACCATGGTCCAGTATGTAGTGTCTCTCACTTTTGCAAGTGAATCTACCTCTCTTCTTAAAGCTGTATCCCTTTTGATCTCAAGACTCTTTTTTACTACCAAAGTGTCGGCCTCTTTAATCCGCCTCTCAGTCGCAGATGCTACTCTTCTTGCCTCTCTGTTTGTCATACCAACAACAGTGGTCAAATATTCAGCCGGTTTGACTGCGATGGACACCTCCTTTACATTTGAATAGGTAATTGAGGAGTTGTAACGCCCGCCGGCATTTACACCCAGAATATCTATCTTAACATCTGCCGAATAAGCAGATGGCATTAAAATGGATGGTTTAACCCAATTGTATGTTATGACTACATTGGTGGTAACACCGGCATCCTTGGATGTAAAGGAGAGATAGGAGACATCCCATGTGTCATCCTGAATGTAAATATGGCCTGTTATCAGCTTAGAATCACCCTTTTTTGGGGTGACTCTTATTTTATTTACTATCCTTCCGGACTCATTCGAGATTCCTTCATAAACAAATCTGTAGTAGTTGAAAGCATTTGGAGCCAAAGGCGATAGCTTGCCGAAGAACTCTTTATCATAAACTGAGGTTCTTATTACTCCTGACATATTCCCCGGATCTATCTCAGGAGGAATAGTTGAAGAGACTCCCAGAATGGTCTCTTTATAACTGTCAGGGTATGTATACACTATTTTGGAGTGTGACTCAATGACAAACAGCTTGTTAAGAAGTAGTGCAGATTTGCTTCTTCCTGCCTGCAAACGCAGCAGAGAAGGTATTTTTGTAATCTTCATCGTCCCTTTAAGATATACAGATGATTCATAACCGCGAACCTGTTGTCTGTGGTATGGTGCTCTTGCAATGGCTCGTCTCATAACTGCTACGGCACGATCCTCTCCCCTTCCCCTTAATGTTGCGGCACTTAGTGTATATACCTCCTCTTCAAGAACCACTCTCCGGGTAACTGTATGGGACCATATCTCTACAGTGAATCTTACCCTTTTGTACCCCAGAGAAGAGACTTCACAAGTGTACACCCCATTGTCAAGAGTAATAATAAACTCGCCATATTCATTTGCACTGACACCAGTTGACAACTCATGAATAAAAATAGTGGCATACGCAACCGGATTACCTTTTTCGTCTACTATACTGCCCTTAAATATGTTACTGTAAAGCATTCCGGGAGACGAAAGTAAAAGAAGTACAAAAAGCAGTCTCACTCTTCTCATCAATATTATTAACGGATTACCATGTGTTTATGTGCACCTTGGATTCAATCCATTTATCCTTGGGCAGATGTTCTCCTTTTGGATAGCCCACAGGTATGAGACACAAAGGAAGGTAAGGTTCCGGTATTCCTACGGCCTTAGAAATTAACTCCATTCTCTCTTTGGACGGATATCCGGCTGTCCACACAGCACCAAGGCCAAGAGACTCTGCTGCAAGCAATATGTTTTGAGCAGCTGCAGAGCAATCAAGATACCAATAGTGAGATGTTTCGGGATTGCCAATTACAACAATGGCTGCCTGTGCCTCCTTAAGCATTCTTGCATAAGGAAGTTTTTCTGACAGAGAGGCCATAAGCTCTTTATCCTGAATTATAAAGAACTCCCAGGGCTGTCTGTTCATCCCTGTAGGAGCTGCCATCCCTGCTCTAACTAATGTTAAAAGGGACTCCATTGATACCGGTTGCTGAGTATAGGACCTTACACTCTTTCTATTGAAAATATTGTCCAATGCCGCATTTTGTGCCTGTGCCACAAAAAAAGCGGATAGCATTAATATTGTAAAAATTGCTCTTCTGGTTGTTTTCATATATGAAAATATTAATTAATCCTGGGTGTTTTTACATCGTATAAAAGTGTCCTGTACAACCTCAGAGCTGTTTCTATAATCTCTTCGGAGAACTTGTATCCGGTGGTATGAACTCCTGCGTTCTCATTACCGTTTCCTATGTTAAAATATGAGGATACAGAAGATGCGGCAAAAAAGGCAAAATCGTCCGAACCTCTGTTTGGTTCATCTGCATAACATATTTTTATATTCTCAATAGATGCAGCTCTCTCTATCAGATCGTTTGCCTTTGTATCGTTTATGGTTGCCGGGAACCTGTCAAAATATGCAAAACCGGCTTTAAGTCCGTATTTTGCTGCCCTCTCTTCCGCAAAATCCTTCATCATTTTGCAGAGTTTATCCAAATCTTCGTCAATAAATGATCGTAGTGTCATACGCACAAAACCTTCACCCGGAGTAACGCCGTAGTTTATCTCTCCCAACGACACATTAACCACAGTTCCAAGAACAAACCCTTTAAAAACATCCTCTCTCTCTATAAGGGATTGCATATAGGAGACTGTCTCAATCATTGCGTTGTATGGCGATATGGCCTGATTTGGATAGGCTGCATGAGATGGTTCTCCTCTGAATCCAATCTCCATTCCCACAGATCCTGCCGCATATACCCCAGGATGAATTGCAATGGTATTGAGTGGGTACTTAGGATTGTTGTGCAGAGCAAATGAGTAGTCGAAACTGATGCCCCTCTTTTGCATATCCTTCATCATGTCGGCAGCGCCCTCTCCAATCTCTTCTGCCGGTTGAAACAAAAGATAAACAGCTCCTCCAAAATTTCTGTCCCGGGACACTATTTGGGAGAGACCCAGCAGGATGGCCATATGACCGTCATGGCCACAAAGATGTTCAAATCCTCTTTCGGTTTTGATTGCATCCATCTCACACCTGAACATAACAGATGGTCCCTCTAAGTTCCCCTTATAACCGGCAATTATACCCAGGCCGCCAATGTTGGTAAATAAAAATTCGGGGTTTGTGGGTTGGAGGTGTTTAAGGATTATTTTTGCGGTATTCTCCTCTTTATGTGAGTACTCGGGAGAGTTATGCAGCTCATTTCTTATTTTAAGTATCTCATTGATAAACTCCTTATCGAATGGTTTTGTCTGGGAGGTTGCCATTGAATTAAATGAATTAAACAGAGTGATTAAAATTATTGCAGGAAGATATTTACATTTCATCAGTTAAAAATATTGAGGTTGTGCCCAAAAATAGCAAAATATTTGCAGGTTCTTTACAATAGTGCCAATTTTGCGCCTCTTAAAAGATTTAATGATTTAAAGATGTCCGGGGAAAAAATAAAATATACAGTTATTAACATAGGAAGCTCTTTGACCCTGTTCTATTTAACCCTCCTCCTCAATATACTGATGCCCCCAGGAGCCTTGATAGCACAAAATAACTTAAAAACCTTATCTGACACCACTTTTGTGTTGGAAGAGCTGATTATAAGCACATCAAAACCCTCTCCATTTCAGCCGCTGGTGCGTGTAGTTGCTGTTATCCGTCAGAAAGAGATAGAGCGTGCAGCAGTTCAGAATATTCAGGATCTTTTAAGATATGTTCAGGGAGTAGATCTGCGAAGCAGGGGAAGTGAAGGTGTTCAGGCCGATCTTAATATTCTCGGAGGGACATTCGACCAGACAATGGTGATGATAAACGGAGTCAATTTTACAGACCCTCAAACCGGACATCACTCTCTGAATATTCCCGTGGACATCTCTCAGATTGACAGGATAGAGGTTTTACACGGGCCGGGTGCCTGGTCAGAAGGAACTGTCGCCTACTCCGGAGCAATTAACATCATAACCTTCAAACCTCAGCATAACTCGCTTCAGGCCACAATTTCTGCAGGTGAATATGGATTTTTCAGAGGTTCTGTCAATAAGAACTTCTCTGCAGAGGGTAAAACATCGGGGAAATGGCAAATATCCGGGCAGACAGGAGGAGGGTATAACAAAAGCAGCGGTTACTCTGCCAATACCGATTTTGAAATATTCAACCTCTACTCAAATGTAAATCTTAAAAAATTAAACGGTCACACATTTGAGTTACAGGCCGGGTTTCAGGAGAAGGCCTTTGGAGCCAACAGCTTTTACTCGGTAGCATATCCCGATCAGTACGAAAATACCCGTCTCTTTATGTCATCTCTTAAGTATCAGTGGGAGAGAGGGCGCTTTAGGGTAGGTGCCACACTATATCAGAGAAGACATCATGACAGATTTGAACTATTTCGTTATCAATCCGCTGACTGGTACTCCGGACATAACTATCATATGAGTGATATTGCCGGTGCAAATATAAAAGCTGCCTTTAACTTTAAAAAAGGGGGTACCACAGTTATCGGGTCGGAGTACCGGTATGAAAATATATATAGTACGGTTCTTGGCCATTTACTGAATACCGGTGTCAAAGTAAAAGGAGAAGACGGAGTGGAGTTCACAAGGGCAAAAAGCAGGAGAACTCCGGCTCTCTATCTCAGACACATTCTTCAGCTTGAAAGATGGAGATTTACAGCAGGTATAATGGCGGCAAATACTTATAACTCACTGCCCGAAACCGCCGATACGCAGTTAACCCGGCATCTTACAACAGCAGAGAGCAGCTATGGTACCCGGTTGTATGCCGGAGTGGCTGTTGCTTACTCAATCAATCCATATCTTGAAGCAAACGGATGGATTAACAATAGTTACCGCAATCCTACTTTCACTGATCTCTACTACAAAAGCCCCACACAAACCGGCAATACGCAGCTGAAACCAGAAGAAGCCATTGCATGTCAGGCAGGTGTTAACTATTCAAAGGCAAATTTCAAAATATCACTATCCGCATTTTTCCGACATGGGTACAGGATAATTGACTGGACAAGGCAGAGTGGAAGTGACCAGTGGGAGGCAAGTAACCTTACAAATATCAACTCTGCCGGTATTGATTTCAATGCTACATTAAAGATTGCTAATGACATTATCAATGAAGCATGTGTTAGCTACTCCTTCATTGATGTACAGAAGCAGAGTCATGGACTTCATTCTCTTTACGCCACAGATTTTTTAAGGCATAAAGCATCATTAAACACCCGTTTTAATGTGTTCTCCAAGCTTAGCGGGGGATTAAATCTCTCCTGCTTTAAAAGGGCCGGCACCTATCTTGGCCCCGGAGGAGCTGAGGTACCCTACAGGGGATTTCTGCTTGCAGACATTAAACTGGTCTGGAACGGTAAAATTTTAAAGCCGTTTATAGAGGCAACAAACTTGTTTAATACAGAGTATCTTCATATAGG
Organism: uncultured Muribaculaceae bacterium; assembly: GCA_964585795.1. GTDB lineage: Bacteria > Bacteroidota > Bacteroidia > Bacteroidales > UBA932 > Bact-08. Next base: position 7,298 of record CAZPFI010000062.1, read on the forward strand.
AAATCTTCCTCAACCCGGCCGTTGGATTAAGACAGGAGTAAGCATTGTCCTGTAAATTAATTTTGAATATTAAGAGATAGCGTTAGCAGTTATTCAGGTGGAGAGAACAGAAATGTGACATTTTTCCTGGCATTATATAGCTCTATGAAGGTACTATCTTTAGCAGGATCTCCTCTATACAGGCAATTCAAACTATCGTCCGTAATAATTAGCTCATTATCTGAGAGTTTATTATCTTTATATAACTTAAATTGATTGTCAAGTATAAATGGATAGTCATATAGTTTAATTTGAGAAAAAGTGGTCATTAATAACGGATTTTCAGTATGAACGATAAAAATTATTGTGAACAATTTATAATCCGAACTAAACTTCAACCACCATTCTAGTTCAAATAAACAAATACTGCAATCTAAATTAATATATAGAAACATATAAAACTTATTATTCTCGATGAAGTCACCAAGTAAAACCTCGCTTCTGACACCATTATCTGGAACAAAAACAATTATTTCAGCAGGTATTTGTAATTTGGCAATATTATTACAACCGATCAAGATGCAAGAAAGTATAATTAAAATACTCCTATTCACCTCAAAGATTTTTCAATTCAAAAAAAGATATTCGCTCTTCTCCGTTATCAGACAAAGAGAGAATATATGCTCTGTTATCCTGACTGTCTATTGCCAGATTAAGAATTACGCCTCCCTCAATCTTGTAAGAGATCAATGGCGTTAAATTCCAGTCAAAAACATAAACATATTCGGCAAGAATGGCATTACGACTGTTATCCATTTCTCCAATTTTTTTATCTGATGCAAGAGCAAATATATACTCTTTTGTAGCAACAAGACCCCACATACCTATGGGGCATTTGGGGTCTACTACGTAGTTGGATTTACTGTCATAATTAACTATAGGAGGGCGAATACCTCTTTCTTTACAGAGTACAAGCGAATCTTCATACATATCAAATATCTGCATTAACGAGCCCAATGTAGTAACCATTGCAATTTTCGAGAAATCAGGTTTGACAGCAAATCTCTGAGTCTGATGTAATAGCTTTTTAATAATTGTTTTATCACTAATGCCGTTTATTTGCGGATAATTATTATATGACGACACCTCAACTCCCTCATCATCAAATAGAATAAATCTGTTGTCGGGTCTGATTGGAACAGCAATGTACCTATCTTTCAGAGGATGAGCCTGTAGTACTTGTCTTGAAAATGTGATCTTGGGATTTATTTTATCGTAATTACCTGATAGCAAAGATGCCCATCTATATTCAACCATTCTGTTTTGCATAAGACTATATACTATCAAAGAAGTATCTGATTTGGAAAAATAAAACCTGGATGGCAAAAATTCATCAGGCCCATTTCCTATACGAAACATACTGCTATGATAATCTCCGTTGTTCTTATCAAATGCATGAAGCAAGTAGTGCCCATCGGAGGCTTGTATAAAAATCAGATTATCTTTAACAAACAGATGACCAACTGACTTTAATGGCTTATTGATAGTAATTGGGTTAAGCGAGTCCGCTAATATTGTATCACTGTTGAGGAAATCTAATTCACCATACCTCAATTCAGACTTTTCAGAAGTGCAGGCTGCACTAATTAACAACAAAACAGAAAACACAATTTTTTTCATATAATCACGATATGCAAAAAATTATTTTAAATAATTCTAAAGCAAAAAAGAGAGAGATAGTAAGCGCTATCCGTTGAAGTTAAAAAGGGACATATCCACATTCGGGACATTTTGTGATCTCTCCTATTACGTTCCTTCCATCAAATGCCATTAATTTCTCTCCACATGTAGGACATATTGCCATGCACAACTCATCTGATGACAAACATTTCCCCCAATGTACATCGTCACCCCTCTCGCGAGTACTTGCTGTAAATGCAATTCCTATAATGGGAATTGCTAAAGATGCGATAAAAATCAAGAATTTCTTTTAAATATAATTTAGTTTCAGAGTTTATTGTCATATGTAATTTTTTATAGTCAAATATATAACATTGTTTTCATTAATCCAGAAAAAACAATAGCTGACAAGAATATATTTATTTGCAGTTGCAATATCAGTAAACTCAGGGTTAAAATGCTCGGATATATTGTCAGAAATAATCTCACAGCGGCCGGAATGCACATTCCGTACCCTGCGACAGGCACAGTACAACTCAACAGTAAAAAAGGCTATATCTTCAAACCTGTCAACTAAAAGATTATTATCTCTCCGATTTATTAAAACCGGCTTTTTAAAACGAAAAAAGCACGGATGTAACCATTTTTAGTTTATTTTTACAAGATTGATTGCAGAAAAAACGATAAATCTATATAAAACTATATTGTAAATTTAATTGTTATGAAAAGTAAACTACTGGTTATGTTAATTTCAGCAGCAGTTCTTTCCCCGCTAAGTTCATGTAACGGGGATAAGGCAGAAGAGGGTATTCCAATCTCCAGAAGCAACATTACGGTTGAAGACGGACTTTTGACTCCCGAAATTATGCACAGTATGGGTAAGGTAAGTGATCCTCAGCTTTCACCCGACATGAGTGAAATTCTGTTTGGGGTTACCTTTACCGATATTGCTCAAAACAGGAACAACCGCGAACTGTTTATAATGAATATTGACGGAAGCAATAAAAGGCAGATAACCTCATCTGTAAAGAGCGAAGGAAATGCCAGATGGATAAACGGAGGTAAAGAGATACTCTTCCTGCAGAGTGGAGAACTCTGGAAAATGGACAGAGAGGGTAAAAACAGAGTAAAGTTAGCAGAGTACGGTAAGGGAATTTCTGAATTTACACTTTCACCGGCCGGAGACAGAATTCTATTTGTTTCCAATATAAAGTCTGTGGAAAAAGCATCCGACATATGGAGCGATTTGGATAAGGCAACAGGGAGAATGATAAACGAACTGATGTATCGCCACTGGGATCGTTTTGTTGAAGAGAAGCCACATCCGTTTATTGCAGATTTTAACGGTAACAGCATCTCGAATATTATTGATATACTCGAGGGACAACCTTATGAGTGCCCTACTCTTCCACTTAGTGGAATTGAGCAGTTGAGTTGGAGTCCTGACAGTAAAAAGGTTCTTTATGCATCAAGGAAATTAACCGGAAGAGATTATGCCTATTCGACAAATACAGATATATATCTCTATGATATAGAGACCCGTACCTCAATCAACCTGACAGAAGGAATGCCCGGTTATGACACCGATCCGGTATTTTCTCCTGACGGAAAACATTTTGCCTGGCTCAGTATGGAGAGAGCAGGATTTGAAGCTGATAAGCAGAGATTGTTTGTAATGGAGATTGAGACCGGCAGTAAAAGAGATTTGACAGCAGATTTCAGGTACAACGCATCATACCCTGTGTGGAACGAAGATGGCAGCGGCATCTACTTTAACTCATGCGTTAACGCATTGACCGGAGTTTATTATGTTGGTCTTAATGATGCCCGGGTTAGCAAGATTGCTGAGGCCTGGTACGATTTCGGTCAGGTAACACTGGCAGGAGAAAAGCTTATTGCTTTGTACAGAAGTATGTCTATGCCAAACGAAATTGCATCAATTGACAGAAAAACAGGAGAGTTCCATAACATAAGCAACGAAAACAACCATCTGCTTTCACAAATTACAATGGGTAATGTAGAGGAGAGATGGATAAAAACAGTGGATAACAAAGATATGCACATGTGGGTTATCTATCCTCCCAAATTTGACTCTACCAAAAAATACCCGGCAATTATCTTCTGTTCAGGCGGGCCACAAGGTGTTCTCAGTCAAAACTGGTCTTACAGATGGAATTTCCAGCTAATGGCTGCAAACGGTTATATAGTAATTCTGCCCAACAGGCGTGGAACAACCGCATTTGGTCAGGAGTGGACAGACCAAATCTCGGGAGATTACATAGGCCTTAACATTCAGGATTACATCTCTTCGGTAAAAGAGATGAAAAAAGAGAGCTATGTAGGAAAAGTTGGTGCTGCGGGAGCCAGTTACGGTGGCTTTTCGGTATTCCATTTAGCAGGTATGCATAAAGGACTTTTCGACGCATTTATAGCACACGCAGGAATATTCAATCAGGAGCATATGTATATGACAACCGAGGAGCTCTGGTTCCCTCACTGGGATAACGGAGGTGCCCCATGGGACGACAATC
>CAZPFI010000063.1:0-11421 GCA_964585795.1 uncultured Muribaculaceae bacterium
GGGTTCTTAAATCACCGGAGCATCCTGTTACTGCAATAATAGGAGGAGCAAAAGTCTCTTCAAAAATTGCAATTATCGAGAAGCTGTTCGATGTGGTTGACAATATGATAATTGGTGGCGGAATGGTGTTTACTTTCGTAAAAGCACAGGGTGGTAAAATAGGCAACTCTTTGTGTGAGGATGATCAGCTGGAGCTGGCTCTCTCCATTCTGGAGAAGGCAAAAGCCAAAGGGGTTAAGCTATACTACTCCGGTGAGGTTGTTGCTGCCGATTCATTCAGCAATGATGCCAAAACTACCATCTGTAACGACAATGAGATTCCTGACGGATGGCTTGGTATGGATGCAGCTCCATCTACCCTCAAAGAGTGGGAAGAGGTTCTCAGGAGATCAAAGACAGTACTTTGGAACGGCCCTGTAGGAGTTTTCGAAATGGAGAAATTTGCCAACGGAACTAAAGCCATCGCAACTATTCTTGCAGAGATAACCGCAACCGGTGTCTTTACACTTGTGGGCGGAGGTGATTCCGTTGCGGCAGTAACCCAAATGGGGTTTGCAAACAAAGTAAGCTATGTTTCAACCGGAGGTGGTGCAATGCTTGAGTATCTCGAGGGAATTGAGCTCCCCGGTATTGCCGCAATACGAGAATAAGAAACACATAACCATACAAACCAAACCCGGCAGCAACAACCTGCCGGGTTTTTCGCCATTCCACCGGAATGCATAAGGCAACCTCGGTTTTTTAGGTTTTTAGCAAAGGATTTTGAGGAAAAAGGCTGAGGACTGTCTGACGAAGAATGACAAACTGATATTGTGTAACTTGCTGTTTATCTGCCGTTTTACTGCGAGTGGTTTTCTAAAACCGCTAAAACCATTCAGGTGTAAGTAGCTTATTTAGAGAAACATACACAATATGAGTTAGTCATTAAACGGTCATTATCTCCCTCTCTTTTTGTGAGAGGACCTCATCAATTTTTTTATTGAAGGAGTCTGTCTCTTTTTGAAGGGCTGCCTCACCATCTTTGGCTACATCTTCGGGCAGGCCGTCTTTCTGGTACTTCTTAAGTAGTTCAACACCGTCTCTCCTGGCATTCCGTATGCTTATCTTTGCGGTCTCTCCTTCGGTTTTAACTCTTTTTACAAGATCTTTACGCCTCTCCTCAGTTAAAGGCGGCACATTAATGCGAATCTGCTCACCGTTATTCTGCGGTGTAAACCCTATGTTTGCAACCATTATAGCCTTTTCGATGGCAGGAATCATCTTCTTGTCCCATGGCTGAATAAGCATAGTCTTTGCATCGGGTGTGTTTATACTTGCTACCTGAGGTATAGGGGTTGGATTGCCGTAATAGTCTACAATAATGTTGTTAAATACAGAAGGATTGGCTTTACCGGCACGATATGTTTTAAGCTCCTCTTCAAGGTGGTTGAGTGCTTTTTCCATCCTCTCCCTGGCAGCATTTACTACCTCTTTTTGTTTACTTATATCCATAATTATTAAATTTAATAGTTCAATTTATGTTAATCAGTAACCACAGTACCTGTGTTCTCTCCGTTGACAACACCAAGAGTGTTTCCGGGTTTGTTAACATTAAATACCACAATTGGTATTTTATTCTCCTTACATAGTGCAAATGCAGTCTGGTCCATAATTCTCAGATTGGCAGCCAAGGCATTGTCGTAGTTTAACCTGGAGAATTTTCTGGCTTCAGGATTTTTCTCAGGGTCGGCATCATAAACACCGTCAACCCTGGTTCCTTTAAGTAGTGCAGATACACCCAGTTCTGCAGCCCTTAGCGCTGCTGCCGAGTCCGTTGTAAAAAAAGGATTTCCGGTTCCTCCCGCAATAATTGCCACACCTCCGCTACCCATCAGCTCCAAAGCTTTATCTCTCACATAGTAACGGGCAAATGGTTCCATAGGAGTTGCTGTAAAAACCTGCGACTCTGTGCCAAGATCCTTTATGGCTTGCGAAAGTGCAATGCTGTTTATGACAGTGGCAAGCATTCCCATCTGATCTCCCTTAACCCTGTCAAAACCCTCTCTCTCACCGGCAAGACCTCTGAAGATATTTCCACCGCCTATTACGACAGAAACCATTGCTCCCGCTTTAACAACAGAGACAACCTCTTGTGCATAATATGACAGCATTCCGGGATCGAGTCCGCTTCCCCTCTCTCCTCCAAGACTCTCTCCGCTTAATTTTAGAAGAATACTTTTGTATTTCATTGATAAATGAATTTATAAATCCCTTTTGAATGGATTAAATCAAACAAAAATAGCTAAAGATTATGAAAATATCAAGCAACATTCTATCTTTGAACGGGTAATAAATCCCCTCTTTTTTGGTATTACAAATATTACTTCAATGGCAAATTTTCTCAAAAGTTCAATAGGGAAGAAGGTGATAATGAGTGTCAGCGGTCTCTTTCTAATACTCTTTCTTTTAATACACCTTCTTGCAAATTCGGCCTACCTGTTCGGCCCGCAGGCATTTGAATCTGTAATTGAGTTTATGGCTTCGCCATTTATTGTTGTAATGGTTCCCGTTCTGGCTGCAGGGTTTGTGGTTCATATTCTGTTTTCAGTCAATCTTACAATTCAAAACAGTAGAGCCAGAGGTACTCAGCGATACCAGGTTTCCAACAAAACCATGGGAGACTCCTGGGCTTCACAGAATATGTTTGTCCTTGGTATAATCATAGCAGGTGTTTTGGGCTTTCACCTCTCTCACTTCTGGGCCAAAATGCAATTGAAGGAGTTTACGGGAGGCGAGGCACAGAATGTAAATGTACTTATGGAGACAACCTTTGGCAATATCTGGGTTGTCTTATGCTACCTTACATGGTTTGCCGCACTGTGGTTCCATCTTAATCACGGCTTTTGGAGTGCCTTTCAGTCTTTGGGAGCAAATAACAATATCTGGCTGAAGAGACTTAAAGTGTTGTCATATATCTACTCTACCTTTATTGCTGTGGGTTTCAGCATTATTGCCATAGTTGCATATCTCAAATCCAACGGCAGCATTGCCTGATTCACAGAAACACCCCTAATCTATACAAACAGCTCTCGTATAATTGCATCTGAAATAAACAGCCGGTTTACAGGTATCTGCAAAAATCCGTTTACCTCTTTAAGCTCTCTCTTTTTAATAAGCTCCTCCTTTTTCTTTATAAACCGTGGTGTTATCAGGCGGGGATGTTGTTTCTCAAGCTGTTTCATGTCCAAACCCTTTACTCTGCGCAGAGACACCATAACAGTCTCATTAAAACTGTCCCGTTGTGTAAGCTTCTCACCTGAGGAGTAACTGGCTCCTTTGTTAACAGATTTTATATATCTGCCCAGAGATGATATGTTCCAGCTGCGGCAGGTTCCGTCATATGAGTGTGCAGAGGGACCGAATCCAAAATAGGGAATATTGTCCCAATACGAACTGTTGTGAATAGATACAAACCCCGGTTTACAGAAACTTGAAACTTCATACTGAATATAGCCGGCTTCTGCAAGATTTCTCTGAAGTGCCTTATACTGAGTTTCCGAATTTTTCTCTGCCGGTGGTATGTATATCCCCTCATTAAACTCTCTGTATAATTTAGTCCCCTTCTCAATTCCAAGCTGGTATGCAGAGATGTGTTCCGGAGATAGCTTTATGGCAGATTCGAGATTATATTTCCATTCATGGGCAGTCAACTGATTAAACCCGAAAATGAGATCTAAGCTTAAGTTTTTAAACCCTGCTTCTCTTAACTTTTCAAAAGCATCTACAGCCACAGTGGCAGTGTGTCTTCTGTTCATCCATTTAAGGTGGCTGTCATGAAAAGACTGAATACCAATGCTCACCCTGTTAAAACCGACCTCAACAAGAGCTGTGGCATACTCATCTGTTATGTCATCGGGGTTCACCTCAATGGTTACCTCCTTAAACCTGTTTCCAGAGGTTGGGTACAACTCAGCTACTTTATTCAGAACGCTGCCTAATGACGCAGGCGAAAGCAGAGAGGGGGTACCGCCACCAAAATATACAGTGTCAACGGTTACCCCCAGTCTTTTAAAACTATCACATCTCTCCGTCAGCTCTTTGCCGAGGGCTTCAATAAACTCATCATAGTCTCTGTTCTCTTTTACCGAGTAGAAATCGCAGTAACGGCAAAATCTTGAGCAATATGGGATGTGTATATAAATACCGGCCAAAGTTTACCTCAACAAAAGGTCGGTACCACCCAATCTGGTCTCCTCTGTATAGATGTCCACATAATAAACACCTCTTACATATGGTTGGTTACTGGCAAAGAATATACAAACCTCAAGTTCGTCTCCCTGATAATCCACCTCTCTTACTGCAGAGTAAATCATCTGTTCCCCGGCTGAGGAAAAGACCTGCTGGTGAGAATTTGTTAAAAGGATGCCGTCCGGACCTTTAACCCGTATATATATTCTTCTTGGCCCTTTTACTGCAATTGAGTTCTCTACAAGATTCAGACAGGTTTTAAGCTTTGCTGTTCTGCTGCTTCTGTCTGTGTCTCTGTCCGATGCATTGATAGCTGTAAGCACAAACCCGCGGCCTCTGAGAACAGAACCGGCTTCAACTTTTTTGGCATACTCCTCTGTTGTAGTGACAAGACGGTCGTATCTTTGCCTCGACTCCTTGGCCTCATCACGGGCAACAGCTGCATCTTTCCTTAGCGATATGGTAAGAGTATTCAGGGAGTCTATCTGTTGAATATAGCTTCGCATTATACTTCTCAAAGTACCCAGCTCCCTCTCATACTCTCTGATTTTTACCCTGTTTGTTGCTTCTGTCCTCTGAATGCGGTCGATAAGCTGATCTACTTTCTCCCTCTCTCTGTCCAGCTCGGCATTTAGACTGTCATTATTAGTAGTAAGCACCTGGTAGTCATCCCTTAGCTGCAACATCTGAGAGGTCAGCTGCTCCTTCTCTATTGTAAGATCGTTAACCATGCCTGTTCTCTCAATCCATATCCAGGCAAGTGCTACGGCAAGCACAACGGCAATAGCAGCCATTGCAATCACCACTCTTTTTAAATTCTTCTCGTTTCCCATATTACAAATTATTATTCCCTTTGCTGTATTACAAAAGTAGAAATTTTATCCTATATAGTATTGATATTTTTTTGTTAGCTTTGCCTTGAAATACATTTAATAATAGTAATATCTGCTAATGAAAAAGATTGTAGCCGGAATTGACATCGGAGGAACCAATACCGTCTTTGCCCTTGTAGACGAGTCTGGCAACATACACGGTACTGCAAAATTTGCAACAGATGCCTTTAAAAACTTTAATGATTATATTATTGCAATAAGGGATGGAATTCTTACCCTTTCCAAAGAGCTCTCTTTCCAGCATAAAATAGCCGGAATAGGAATAGGAGCTCCCAACGGTAATTACTACACCGGGTGTATAGAGTCTGCCGCCAACCTCATCTGGAAAGAGAATCTTCCAATAGTAGAGAAGCTGAAAGTTTTGTTTGGAGGTATTCCGGTAGTTCTTACAAACGATGCCAATGCCGCCGCAATTGGTGAGATGATATACGGGGGTGCAAAAGGCATGAAAAACTTTGTGGTTATCACTCTTGGAACAGGGTTGGGAAGTGGTTTTGTGGTAAACGGAGAGGTTCTATACGGACACGACGGATTTGCGGGAGAGTATGGCCATATTGTTTATAAAAAAGATAGCAGGCAGTGCGGCTGTGGCAAGAACGGATGCCTCGAAACATTTGTCTCCGCTCCGGGTATTAAAAGAACCGCATTTGAGCTTATGGCCAATTACAACACTCCAAGCCGGCTAAGAGAAATCCCATTCACTCTTCTCACCTCTAAGGACATAGCAGAAGCAGCAGCTTCCGGTGATATAATTGCAAACAGATCATTTGAGATAACAGGAACTATCCTGGGTGAAGCTCTGGCAGATTTAGTGGCAATTACCACACCCGAAGCCATTTTCCTTTTCGGAGGTCTGGCCAAGTCGGGTAAACTGATCTTCGAACCTACAAAAAAGGCCCTTGAAGAGAACCTTCTCTCAATATGGAAGGGCAAGGTTAAGCTGCTTATCTCTTCCCTTGACGAAGATAACGCAGCTATACTGGGCTCTTCTGCCCTTGCCTGGAAAGAGCTTAACAGATGATACAGTAAATATTAAAAATTCAAATAATGATAACATTTAATTTTAACAGGTACCTTAAAAGAGCCGGAAAGTATCTGGTTTACCTTATAATTGTATTTGTGCTTGTAATTGCAATTTTCTCTCTTACATCTAAACAGAGTTTCAGCATTTACAATCTGTTTCGTCCCGGGACAGGGATACAGATAGCTGTTTTTCTTTTGGTTATGTCAATAATCTATCCCTTCTTCGGATACTCTTCCAAAAAAGTATATCTCAATAAAACCTTTGCCCAGGATAAGGATAAAATAAATGAAGTATTCGAGCGTAATCGTTTTGTTGTTGAGTGCGAAGAGGGCAATCAGATAAAGTATCGTCACAGCTCTCTTTTTGTGCGGATTATACGAATGAATGAGGACAGGATTACTCTCGATTTCTCAGATAATCCTATTGTGTTGGATGGTCAGCGTAAAGATGTTTACCGGATTGCCCGTATGATAGAGTATGCGGTAAGGGACGACAGAAACGACGACTATTAATCAAAGTCAAATTGCGGTTCGGTTAACAATTTCTCTTTGTTAAGCACAAATGAGAGATAGGTTATTTTTATCCCTTTGGAAAGAAACTGGTTTTCGTAGTGAGTCCTTACCGAAAGCAGCTCATCTGCACGCCCACTGCCGTAAATATCATCGTTTGCCTCAATTATCTCCAAAGAGTTGTGCTTCACCAGCTCTAAGGTGTATTTGTGAAGGAGCAGACTGTCTGTTTTAAGATGAATGACAGCTGCATCTTTTGTAAAGTTCCTGTATCGGTTAAGATAGTGGGAGGATGTGAGGCGTTTGCCCGCTTTTTTGGGCTGGGGGTCGGGAAAGGTTATCCATATCTCAGACACCTCGTTGGGGCAGAATGTTTGCGGGGTAAACTCAATCCTGCACCTGAGAAATGCAGCGTTAATCAGCTGTTGGTCTGTTACACTTTTTGCTCCGCGCCACATTCTGGCACCCTTAATATCCACACCAATGAAATTCTTGGAAGGGAACATCTTTGCCATTGCAACAGTATATTCGCCCCTGCCACATCCAAGCTCCAGTACCAGAGGGTTGTCGTTGGCAAAATGGTGGCTGTTCCATCTCCCCTTCATGTTGTAATCTTTGCCAAAAACCTCATCAAATGAAGGTTGGTATAGGCATTCAAATGTTTCGTTTTCCCTGAATCTTTTCAGCTTATCTTTTCCCATTTTCTATAACCGATATCTTTACACCCGAAACAATACCCTTTTCACTTCTCTTTGCACTCTCTCTTATCATTGTATTAAAAATCCAATCCCCTTCACTATTTAACCTTACCCCTTTTCTGTAGGGCCAGGATATATCCCTCCATACTCCCGACATTGTATTATTTATCTCCTTACCTTCTGTTACAGGTAACACTATTGTATCGCGATACCTCTTACCCCGGGGGGTAACAATCTCTATAATCATCTCAATATCAGCTGCCGGCACACCATAAGGCAATCTTGCAAAAAGATCGACATTATAGACCTTGTTTGTGTCCTGAGGTTCAATTGAAATTTTCCGGGAAAAAACAGCAGAGTGGTTACGGCTAAAACAACCGGCAATAAGTAAAAGCGAGATTAAACAGAACCCCGTTTTAACGCCTGTGATTGCCTTCCGAATCATTTCCTCCCCTTTTGCGATTGTTTTTTAACGAGCGACCCTTTTTGTTCCGGTGTCTGTCATTGCTTTTGTCGTCAAATCTCGATATACTGTCCTCTCCCACAGCACTCATAAATTCGGGAGATTTTGCCTCTTTTTTCTGATTAATGCCCTGTACCTTGACTCCTTTTTTGTTCATCTTCAATATCTCCCGCACATTCTCAGCCGTTAAAGGGAACATGTTTGTCATACTGTTCTGCTCGAAGGAGAACCACATTATGCCTTTAAGAGTGTCTGTCTTAACCAGATATGCAAACCCCTCTTCGGTCTCCAGAGGGCCTCTTACCTGTGGAATGTTAATGTGTGCGTCAATGTAAGAGGGAGCTTCGTAATTAATACAGCATTTTAGTTTACTGCACTGCCCGGCCAGCTTTTGCGGGTTAAGAGAGAGATCTTGTGTTCTCGCTGCCTGAGTAGTTATAGACTGAAAATCTGACATATATCGCGAACAGCAAAGTTCCTGTCCGCACACTCCAATTCCGCCTATCAGGCCGGCCTCCTGTCTTGCACCAATCTGCTTCATCTCTATCCTTATTCTAAACTCCTCTGCAAAAAGTCTTATGAGTTGCCTGAAGTCTACTCTTTCGTCTGCTATGTAGTAGAATATGGCCTTTGTTCCATCCCCCTGAAATTCAACATCGCCAATTTTCATATTAAGGTTCAACGAAGCAGCAATCTGGCGCGATCTTATCATAGTCTTATGTTCTCTGCCAATTGCCTCCTGCCAACGCTCTATGTCAAGCATTTTTGCTTTACGGAAAATCTTTTTAAATTCATAGGTTTCAATATCAATGTTGTTCCTTCTCAACTGGGGAACAATGACAGGCCCGGTTAAGGTAATTATGCCTACATCGTGACCATTTGCCGCCTCTACAACCACTATATCACCAGGAACAAGCAAGCTTCCGGATGCATTTCTGTAGAACGATTTCCTTGTGTTTTTGAATCTGACCTCGAACAGATCCCTGGTATGATCATCAGGAATCCCTTTCAACCAATCAAAGACACTAAGCTTGCAACAACAGGACTTATACGCACAACTAAGCTCACCCTCGGGGGTGCGCTCTGTTATGGTGCCTCTTGAACAATCTTTTATGATATTATTTTTACTTTCCATAACTCAAACTACAAAGATAGAAAAAAGCGATTAGCAATATCAGCAAATATATATCGCGGGTTAACATTCCTGTCTATATCAGATATTGCATCATTTAAAATACTGTAAGCTTTTGAATAAAACGAGGATTTGAATCTCTGAGCCCAGTATGCGGTAAACTCTGCTGCTGATGCAGGGGTGTTGGATATCTCAGGAGCCGAAACCCTGTGCATAAGTGTTCTTCTGAGAAACTCCAGGCAATAACGGCAGAACTCCCTTTGTTTCTCTCTGCCATAAAGCGAAACCTCCTCCCTGAAAGAGGTCACTTTTTTAAGATCTTTTGCCTCACAACCCTCAAGTAAAACCTTAAGCGGTTGAAAAAACTCATTCTGTTGTGTTGACTCCTCAATCATTACCCTTGCCAGGTTAAGATTGCCGCCTGATATGCGCGAATAGTAAATTGCATCTTCCTGGTCTATATCAAAACCGGCCATAAGTTCAGCCGTCAGTGATGCCTGGTCTATCGGGGGTAACTTTAAAATCTGGCACCTTGACAATATTGTTGATATAACTTTTTCTGGTGATTCACTTACAAGGAATAAATAGGTATCTGCCGGCGGCTCCTCAATAAGTTTGAGAAGCTTATTGGCCGCCTCCTGGTTCATTCTCTCCGGAAGCCACAATATCAAAAACTTGCTTCCTCCTTCAAAAGCTCTCATGCTAAGTTTCCTTGCAATAAGTGCAGCCTCGTTAACCCCGATGATACCCGATTTGTTTTCTATTCCTATATGCTGGTACCAGTCGTTCTCAGTTGCATAGCAATTCGTAGTCAACAGAGTTCTCCATTGCGCCAGAAAGAGGTCACTAACAGGTTTCTTCTCAGCTGTAACAGAGACAGTTGTGTTAACAGGCATTGCAAAATGGAGGTCCGGGTGGATAAGTTTCGAAAACTTGTTACATACCGGACAAACTCCGCAAGAGTCACCCTGAGATTTGCCCGGACACGATATATACTGAGCAAATGCAATTGCCATAGCCAATGTCCCGTAACCCGATTCGCCGCAAAACATAATTGCATGACCCACCCTGCTCTCATCCGCTATGTTTGCCAGCTGACGCTTCATCTCCTTTTGTCCAACAAGCTCCAGAAATTGCATACTATCTCATTTTATCCAAATATAACCATTTCGCACTTTTCACAGTCAAATTCAAGGCGAAACTTTCTTCCTCCGTTTTCAAGAAACAACGGCTCATAAAGCTTTACGGTACTTCCCTCCACAGGACACATGCCTGTCTCAAATTTAATGCAATATTTACACCTCATTAGCTCTGCACCGGCTACAGGATTCAGTTCATATGCATCCTCAACACTCCCGGCTCCTATTCTGTAATAGAGCTCTTTGGCGTATTTGTTGGCAACATTAGACCTGTAATCAAGCTTTATTCCTCTTAAAAGCGTCTCTCCCTGTATATTTCCATGCAGTTCTTGTTTTCTGTTTCCGGTATCTGCTCTTCTGATGACATCCATTTTTTCCAGCCCGGCAACAATCTCTCTTCTTGCTCGGTTTAGCACGGAAACCGGATAGAAGAGCACGGTCTGGCAATGCACCTCTGTCACCTTAAGCAAATAACCCTCCCAGCTTTTGCCTATCTGAGTTTTAATACTCTTAACTGTAGATTCCAAATCTGTTGCTTTATCAAACCTGCCCTCTATCTTCACGGTCACCTCTCTTCCATCTTCACTTTTTGCACTTAGTGAGGTAATTCCATTTTCATATTTAAAAACTACATCAACCTCAAAGAATCTTTGCGGCATATTCTTCTCCAGCTCTTTTTCGAAAGAGTGGTTAAGGTTCCTGAAAATCGCCGAACCTTTATCAACTACCAGTTTCTCGTTTGTATATACCTCTCTGTCCCGGGAGAGACTGGCTCGTGCTCCAATCACCTCTCCTTTGGGAGTAATAAAACAGATTCCGTCGCCATTTCCAATTCTCGCCGATGAACTATAGCTAAATACAAGGTTGCCTCTGCTGTCGCTGCCAACTTTGTCAACGACACCAATATACTCTCCAACACTTTTTGCACTGGCTCCGCTGCTCCAACTCTCCCTCTTTCCCTCAATAAAGAGGTTGGTGTATCCTCTGTTAAATGTACTTTGGGGCCGTGGTGTAAATCCTCCATACACCTTTCCGTAGGAGGTTTTTACAAAACGGAGATCTCTCTCAAGATAAGCATCAACAATATTGCGGTAGTATCTCACTATATTTTTGATGTAGGACTCTCCTTTAAGACGCCCTTCAATTTTAAAAGAGGTAACGCCCGCCTCTGCAAGCATTGGTATATATGAAGAGAGGTTGAGGTCTTTGAGTGACAAAAGTGGTCTGTTTTGAATAAGGATATCTCCTTTGCTGTCTGTGAGATTAAATGAAGAGCGGCAAACCTGGGCACACTCTCCTCTGTTGCCACTTCTTCCGGTTACATTGCTGCTTATAT
>CAZPFI010000064.1:0-11409 GCA_964585795.1 uncultured Muribaculaceae bacterium
TATGTACCTGTTCGCCATTATTGATCTGTTTAGCCGTTTTATTGTGGGTTGGAGCATCTCAAACACAATGACTGATGACTGGGTTGTAAATACAATTAATGAAGCAATTGAAAATCATGGAGTACCTAAAATAATCAATTCAGACCAGGGAAGCCAGTTCACATCTAATGATTATATTAACTATCTTAAAAGAAACGACATACAAATATCAATGGATGGGAAAGGCAGGGCTACAGATAACTCTTTTATTGAAAGATTCTTTAGAACTATTAAGCATGATAAAATCTACCTGGAACTTCCTGAAAATGGAGTAGAACTACATAAATGCTGCAGTGAATTTATTGACTTTTACAACAATCACCGGGAACATTCAAGTCTTGACTATGAAACACCGGCTAAACTATTCAACAACGCTGCTTAAAACTTGTAATTATTTTTATATATTTGTCAAAGAACGATTTAAGTGAATAAATTAAGAAATCAACAAAAACTGTCCGAAAGGATTAGACCATCTCAATTAAAGATTATAATCATGAAATATTTAATTCTTCTCATCGTTTTGGTTCTAACGGCATGTACAAATAATTCGTCCCCGAATGGTAAAGACCTAAGGATTATAGATGTGGCTGGTAATATTGATAAATACCGTGCTGTTAATCTTTCTGAAATTGCAGATTCGGTAGAATTTATTCCACTGGAAACGACAAAAGAATCTGCAATCAGGAGAATATTCTATGATAACATTATATTTGAAAATGGTCTGTTTTATATCTCTTCAAAAGAAGACGGGGATATAAAAATTTTTAATAAAAGAGGTGGCTATATTAAAACATTTAATAAAATGGGTAGAGGTCCTGGTGAATATGATTTTTTTGATAGATTTGATATTAACCACATTACAGGGGGTCTTTTTATCCAGGGGAATAGGAAAATTCATGAGTATACAAAAAATGACGATTTTGTAAGAACTATTTATTTCCCCCCTTCTTCTGACATAGATGGTCGTACTCTCTCCTTTTTTAGATGCTTTAATAATGCGATCTTTCTAAGATCATCGAATATTTATCCCGAATCAAAATATTCTGCAGTTATACTTGACTCATCATCAAATATTATTAAGAAAATTGAATATCCTTTGGAAGATCTTAAATATGTGGAGACATTGAAGGGGCAATCAAATTCTACCAGTCCAAGAGCATTTAAATACAAGAATAAATTTAGAATAATAAATGGACACAATAAGTACATTTTAAGTATTAATAAAGATTTATCAGTTGATACAGCGTTCATTATTAATTACGGAGAGTATTGTCCAAAACTAAAATCAATAACCATATTAAGATCTGGCATCCCATATTTATGGAATAGATTTCAAGTATATGAAAGTGACAATTATTTATTTATGATGTTTCATGTTGGTTCTCTAATTAAAAAGCCAATCATTTTATTAAATCCAATGGGAATAGAGTACAATTACAACCATTCATGCTCTTTTTTTAAAAAGAAATCAGGTGAGTTCACCTTTCTGAGCCAGCCCGAGAAGAATATGCTTGGATTTATTGACGATCTCGAAGGAGGACCACCGGTTTGGCCCTATTATGTTAGTGAAGACAACTATATGATTGCTTCAATTTCTGCTTACGAATTTAAAGAGTACATAATTAGTAACAACGTTTCGGAAAAATACAGAACTATAACAGAGTCAATTAATGAATCGGATAACCCCATAATAATAAAAGTGAAACTAAAAAGTGACCTATCTAATTCATTTTAAGGATAGTCTCATTAATATAGCAAAAAACCGCTCCTTTAAAAAAGAGCGGTTTTTGTTTGACTGTTCAGAGGGTTTTAAAAGAATTTTGCCCTGTTATCTTTTACATTGGCTTTTTTCTCAAGTATCTGAGGTATCATCTGAAGCTGGTACGAGAACGCCTGATTGCTTCTTGCCTTTGCATCATCCTCTGTAAAGAAGGCTCCTGTTTCACGGGAATCAACCTTGTAGAAGTATGCTGCTACGGTTCCGGCAACAGGGCCTACAAGCTTGTTAAGCTCTGCTCCTGTAACATAACCTATGAATTTAGGATCGAACTGTTGCGACCCTGGTGCTCCAAACGATATGCCTGTCTGTCTGCTTACAGATGTACCCAATGCCTCGGCAATCTCTTCCAGTGAATTCATCCCGGCACTCTTCTCTCTTAGTGACTCCACCAGCTTCTCGTTTGCCTTCTCTCTTCTGATTACTGTGGCAATTTCCTTCTCCATACTTGCAAGTGATGGAATGCCATCTTCTCTTACTTTGGTAAGAGCTACTACAAAGAAGTATTTATTCTCGAGCGATATTATTTGTGAAACATCTCCCTCTTTTGAGTTGTATGCCCATCTTACAATTTCGCGTGCATTTGCATAATTTGCAACATTTTTTGCCCCCTCTTCAATATTGTACGCCTGAAGCGGGAACATATTCATCTGAGATGTAAGCTCTCTGAATTTCTCAATCTTACCCTCCGATTTAGAGGCAAGCTCGTTAGCTTGTGAATAGAAGCTCTGATGTGTCTCCCTGCCCGGAATGGCAGCTTTTTCGAGCACTGCCAACTGAACCTTGTTCACCGGCCTGGTTCTCTCCTTAACTCGCAATATGTGAAGACCGTAATTTGTTTCGTATACAAAAGGTCTCCCCGGCGTTGCAAAGAAGCAGGTGTCAAAACCTGGTATCATTGTCGACTGAGTCATCCAGCCAATATCTCCCGGCAGATTGCTGGGATTCTGGTCAAGTGAATTTTCTGCGGCAAGCTGCGAGAAATCGGCGCCACGATCCAGCAGTCTCATTATGCTGTCTGCTGTGTTCTTCGCGGCCTGTTTGTCGTTGTTTGCAAACAGGATATGTTGTACAAATACCGAGTCGGGCATCTGTCTTACAGAGTTAACTCTTGCCGAGCGGAAAACATCTCCCTCTTTATATACAGGAAGAACATCGCTATATCTCGCTTTAAAAGCAAAGCTGTCGAGAACGGCAGACTTCGACACCAGTTCACCGGCTTTGTAGTAGTAAGTATCAAGTGGTTTGTCGGAGTTACGCGCCAGAAAAAGTCTCAGATTGGTGGTGGTTGTAAACTCATCCATGAGTCTCTCAATTTCATCCTCGGCAGCATTTATATCTTCCATCGAAGGAACAACCTCAAAAACAACATACTCCAAATCTCTGCCTGCTTTTTGCTCCATGTTGCGTTTGTGCTTATTATAAAAATCCCTAACCTCTCTCCTTGTAACCACTATTGATGTATCCTCTGTAAACGGGAAAGGATGCATAATGAAAGAGACATCAGATGTTACATTGTTCTCCTCTATGCTTCTTCTGAGTTGAACCGGATTCTGAACATTGCTTTTAAGCAGCAGACTTACATACTTTCCAACCAACTGATCAATCACCATATTCTTTTCAACAAACTCCCAGTATGTTGCCAGATTGCCTGTGTTGTCCATAGGGATAGCTTTGATAAACTCAATAACAAGGTTTCTGTCAAACTCTCCGTTTTGGTTCATGAATGCAGGTTCGTTAGCTATAACAGGAGAAATATTTTTTCCCTGACTCATCTCAAATAGCTCTTCGTCACCTACCGCAAGCCCTGCTGAAAGAATGTTTGGTATAACCACATTCTCGGTAAGCAGATCCTGCCAGGCGCTGTTGGTTATGGACTCCGATGTCTTTTCGTCGAGAGTAGCCGAACCAGAAAGAATCTGATGTATGTGGGAGAAATATTCAACCCTTTTTTGAAAATCTTGGAAAGAAATCGACTTGCCGTTCATCTCACCGACATCATATTTTGATGTGAAGAGAGAGGTCGCCGACCGGAATGTGTCTGCATCAATAATAAATGAAATAAGTGCCACTCCGATAATTACGGTAATAAAGACACCCATTTTGACGCGGATCTTCTCGAGAACTGCCATTTTGTATAATTTTTTAAATTTGTTAATTTCTTGTAAGGCGCGAAGATAGTAATTTTTTATTTATGTTAACTTTATTGGTCAACAATTCTCACGGCAACACTCTCTACTCTGTTAGAGGATGTTTTAAGAATTGAAAACTGAAAATTCCGGTAGCTTAACTGCTCTCCCTCAACAGGTATATTTTCGTTAAACCAGGTTATAAAACCGCCCAATGTTTCGTAGTCGTCATGCTCGGGAAGGTCCAGATCGTATGTTTTGTTAAGATATTTAATTTCAAGCCGTGCCGAAAATATAAACTGGTTTTCTGCTACACGCTTTTCTATAAGATCCTCTTTATCCAGCTCGTCCGAAATCTCTCCAAATATCTCTTCAATTAAGTCTTCCAGGGTTACAATTCCCGCAGTACCACCGTACTGGTCATTTACAACAGCTATAGATCGTCTGTTTTTAATAAGTGTGGTTAACAACTCCTGTGCCTCCATCTGCTCGGGAACAGAGTCAATGTCTCTTATTATCTCCTTTACCGGCCTCTTACCTGCAAAGAGATCTTTAGAGTGCACATACCCGGTTATATTATCGAGATTATCCCTGTAAACAATAATGCGGGAGTATTTAGACTCTGTAAAAAGCGCCAGAAGCTGAGCAATGGTTGCTGTCTCCTGGATAGCGCATATCTCTGTCCGGGGTATCATACACTCCCTTACCTTTACTTCGGGGAAATTGAGTGCATTCTGAAACATCTGCAACTCTCCCGGAACCTCTCTCTCCTGCACCTCCTGATTCTTCTCTCTCTTTACAAAAGGGGAAAAAACAAAGTGAACTCCCCAGGCAACATAAAAAAGGTACTCTACAATGAAATGGGCGTTTGCCCATGCTATTGCTATGGGAAGAAGCTTTGTTATAAACAGCAGGGATACAATCGCAACAGGAATTCCAACATAAATGTTTGGAATAACAAGTGCAAGACAAACCCCTGTTACCACAAGCAGAAAATCGGACGCCAGATTTAATGAGGCAATAAACTCATTCTCTCTTTCCAAGAGGCGGTCTGTAACAATTGCATACCTTTTCCCCTGTTTTTTATCTACTTCAAGTTTCAGGCGATTATAAGAAGCTGCAGCCCTCTCAAGTGCGGTTATCACAAAGAGTAAGAGCGTGCATATTATGGTTATTATTAAGGCCATAGCACATTATTCCTTTTCAATATGGGACCAATAAAATTTGCAGTGTCAATATATGGTATCTCAAGGGAGTCTCTCCTTACAATGGCATAGCTGTCGAATGGGTTTTGAATAACCGCATTCCGGGCCATATCATCCGATTCCATACCATACCCCTGCATAAAGAGATCGGGAGTGGTAAGTTTTACCCATGTATGGGTGTATATCCTTTGGGTAAGGCGGTTCCAGAAGAGTGTGTCGGTCTCAATTCTCTCCCCTTTTATATAGTTGTTTATCACCACATTTCCATATGCCTCCCATATATCCTCCTCGTACTTTCCCTTTATATTTTTTGCATATTCGGCTCTAATCCTGGTTTCAAGAAGTCCTTCCGGTGTGAATCCTTTAAGTAAGAAACCGTCAGGAAACACATCATAGGGTGCTTCGTCGTCCTGATACCTCTCCATAACCGGGGCCTCTACCTGATAAGCGATTTCTCCCTTTGAAAACTGCAGAACATTCATCCCCTCTATCCTCTGAACCGGGGATTGTTTGTCTGTGTTAATGTTTGCTGTAGGAATATCGTCCTTACAGGAGAAAAGAAGAGTAGCAATCACCATTGTGACTGCTACCGAATATCTCCTGGCCCTTATTAAAGAGTTGTCTGTCATTCTTTATTTGCGGGTTCTCACTGTTGTCCTCTCTCTCATCCCGGCACAGTTTACAGTGTATGGCTCTCCGTCTATAACATTGTTCATAAACGCATCTGCCTGCTCGGGGAAGTATTGCGAATAGGTTGCAATGTGCCTGTTTGCCTCCTCGGCAACAGAAGGGTCGGCATTTCTGGCACGAATAAGGTAGTCAACTGCAACCCAGAATTTTGCCCGGCTCTCTATTTCATCCCCCTGACATCTTAAGCTACCCCACACAAGACCTAAAAGCAGGTTTGCTCTTCCGGCAACTGCAGAGCTTTTTTGAATGGCCTGTCTTGCTGCTTCTGCTGCCAGCGGAAGGTTCTCCAGTTTCTGAAGATAGTAGGTAGATAGCTCTACAAGCATATTTGCATCCTGCTCGTCGCTTGACTGGTCGCTCTCAATGGCCTCTTTCAGCATCTTTATAGCGTTCTGATGATCGTCATTTGAGGCAAATAGTCTGTAAAGATAGTAGGCAGACTGGAAGTTTGGTTCAAGGCGGTGAAGTGCCTGAACACTCTCCAAAAAGAGTCTTTCATCAGTACAATCTCCATCATTTAATAACCTCACAATTGTAGATAAAAGCGCTTTATCATTAGGATTCTCTTTAAACCTCGGGGTAAACAGTTCTACAATGTTATCACAACTGGCAACACCACTTACTGCAAAAAGGTTGTCAATATCTCTTTTTGCCTGATCGGCCTGTGCATTGTTTGCAGCAATGAGAGCATCCACTATATCAGTAAGTTTTGCGTACTTCTCAATTACCTTCTCTGCCGGAAGTTTATTGTTAGAGTACAAATTTGTAACCCTTTGCATAGCAGTTACCAGTATGGCGGGGTGTGTGCGTTTTCCTGCCAGCTCGATTGCCTTCTCTACTGCTTCAAGAACCTTTTCGTCGTCTTCTCCTTTATGTTCTACCAGTTCATAAACCTTAAACTCTGCTGCAGATGCTGCGTTACCGGGGAAATATTTTATCCTCAGGTCGAACATCATTAAAAGAGAGTCAACCAATGCATTTCTTACCTCAGGATTTCCTTTGTTTTTTTCAATGAGGTAGCGGAATATTCTTTGTCCGTCTGTGTAGATACCCTGCCTCACACCCGGATCGCAGTGCAGAAAAGCACCCCTCCAGTTTGTGGCAGCATCTTTCAGGTTTCCCTGATCCATATCTGTCTTGAGGAAGTTTAAGAATTTTATACATTCCGGACTGGCATTGGCTAAACCTCCCTGGGCATACCCTGTAGCAGCTACCAGTACCAGTAGTGCAGAAGTTAATAGAATGCGTGCTTTTTTCATGATCTTTGAATTATATTATTTCAGCGTTATTTAATCATATCTGTATTTGATAAACCACAAATCGTGAAGAGAGAAGCTTATGTTAAACATAACATAACGCTCTCTTACCAGATTATCCTTCACTGCGGCCCCTCTCTGCCCCAAATCTACTGAAATACCCAACCCGTTATAAAGTCTCATAACAGGAAGAGTAGCACCTAATGTCAACCCCATAGAGTTTATCTGATGGCCGTTAATTTTCATATAGGTATTCTGGTAGTATGCTCCTCCTCTGTAAGTTATTCTTCTAGAGTAGTATCTTATATCGTATCTGTTTGGAGTGTATTCAAGACCCATTCTGAAAGAGTTGCTCACTGCTGTGGTGAAATCCACTCCGGTTGTTGCTCCAAAATTAACTCCGCTCCAGTCCTGTCTCAGGTAGTCAAGACCTACAAGCCATTTATCCCTCTTTTTAACAGAGAGACCAAAACCTAGTTCGGTAGGTATCTCCATTGAAGTGTTGTCAACTACACTGTGATAAACAGTGTCTTTATTACCCTTTGGCCCGGTGGCATATGCATATCTTGTAAGGTCGCCGTTAAGTTGCGTACCGAGATGCCAGGTTGCACCCAGCGTAAGAGTGATATCTTTCTTTATTTCGTTCTGATATTGCAGACCAAACTTTGCAGCCAATGAACTTATTACATAATCCATTCCTGTATTTATGGTTCTGTATGATGAGTTGGAGACAAATAAAATGTCGGAATTACGGTCTATTGTGCCAAAGTAGTGAATTCCCTCTGCCCCTATTGAGAAGTTTTTGAGAAAAACCATCGAAGCACCCAAAAACAGTTTGTTAATTCCTCCTGTTCCGTACCTCCGGTATCTGATATCTCCCATCTCATTTATGATGTAGGGATCGCTCTCGGGTTCTTCAAATTTATAACCTACACTGCTGTATGGGGTTACTCCGGCTATCATTGCCGATTTTTTGTATAACGGTAAAGTGATAATCAGGTGGTTCATGTTAAAGACATTGAACGCGCTTTTTCCGGTAAGGCCTTTGCCGTAAATGTTCTTCTGGCTCATACCAAAGTCCATCATAAAAGAGAGTGTGTCTCTATCTGTGATTGCTGCCGGATTAAGGTAGTTTATAATCCTGTTGTCTCTCACTCCTATTCCTATCCCTCCCATGGCACTGTTTGCCGCTGTCCCCGATTTTATGATATCTCCTATACCAAAAACCGAGTATGGGGTATAGGTACCAAGTGCATCGGTACTTTGACCGTTAGCATACTGTACTGTAAACAAAATTGCTGCAAGAGCCGCAATTACCTTAATTGTTTTGTGCTTTCGCATAATCATCTGCAACGAGGGCCAACCCCATCAATACTAAATTGTAAACTACAAATATGGAACATTTCAATTTTTCTGCAAAATAAATCGCATCTCCGCCTGTAAAAATGTAAATATGGCCGGGATACTCTCTCATATAGCCATTAATCTCAAAAATCAGACCTAAAATCACACCGTTACCTATCGCCTGCCTGGTTGTTAACCCTGCTGAGGTTATTTCAAGTGGTGGTTCAACTAACGGAAGTTGCTGAGTATAATCATTTAAAGCCCTCAGCCGGCTTCGTAGTCCGGGAGAAATATTGCCTCCGGTAAATTCACTGTTTTTGCTTACAAAATCAATTGTAAGTGCAGTACCGAAATTAAATATAATCAAATCCTTTCCGGGATAAATTGAAGCTGCTGCCGCTGCTGCACATATTCTGTCGCTCCCCAGTGTCCAGGGGGTTTGATATTTGTTAACTATTGGATATTTTGTCTCTTCCGATACAATTATAAGTTTATCGCAGCTCTCTTTGAGAAAATCACAGAGATCCTGCTCTACTTTTTTGACGGCAGACAGCGCAATAACGGAGGGTCTCTCTCCGGATATCGTCTCCATTATGAACTCTTTGATATTGCTTCCTTCGTAATGGTGCACTTCGTCTAAAGAGCTTCCCCTGGCATAAGCAGCTTTTATCCTGCTGTTGCCTATATCTATTACCAGATTTGTCACAGCCCGCAAAGGTATAAAAAATTATAACTCCATTTCTAAAAATATGTTAAAGGCCTGCTCTACAGATGTAACATTATCTGCCGTAATGTAAAGTTTGTCTTTCTGTTCCTTAATTCTAAATCGCCTCTGCTGCTGTTGAAGGAATCTTATTATACTTTCGAATTTTGCAGAAGAGTAATAACCCGAAAGCTGGTTGCTGACAAAATAGGCAATCATCATTCCGTTTTTCAGTATTATTTTCTCAAATCCAAGACGCGCAGCAAGCCATCTCAATCTTACAATATATGTTAGCTGTCTTGCCTGCTCGGGCATTGTTCCAAACCGGTCTTCCAAACCGGCTGTAAATTTATCAAGACTCTCCTGCGAGGTTATTGCGTCCAGCTCTTTATACAACCTTATCTTCTCTGAAGTAACTCCTATGTAACTGTCGGGAAAGAGTATTTCAAGATCGGTGTCTATTACACATTCAAACACATGGTCGCTTACAGTAAATCCCCGCTCCTCTCTTATCTCGGTAAATGCTTCGGAAAGAATTCTCTGATAAGTCTCAAATCCCATGTCGGCAATAAATCCGCTCTGTTCTGCACCAAGCAGATTCCCGGCTCCTCTTATGTCAAGATCCTGCATTGCAATATTAAATCCGCTTCCCAGATCGGAGAATGTCTCTATTGCTCTTATGCGACGCCTTGCCTCCTGGGTAAGGGATATCATTGAAGGTACAACCAGATAGCAGAATGCTTTTACATTCGACCTCCCTACCCTGCCCCTGAGCTGGTGTAAATCACTGAGCCCAAAATTCTGTGCCTGGTTTATAATCATTGTGTTTGCGTTGGGAATATCTATTCCGTTTTCCACTATTGTAGTGGCTATCAACACATCGTAGTCGCCCATAATAAAGTCGAGCACTGTTTTCTCCAACTTTGCCGCCTCCATTCTGCCATGTCCGGTACAGATCTTTACACCAGGGCATAGTCGTCTAATAATATCTTCAACCGATTTAATATCCTCTACCCTGTTATGAACAAAAAATACCTGTCCGCCTCTATCAACCTCATAATTTATTGCATCCCTGATTATCTCTTCGTTAAAATCTATAACTTCTGTCTGGACAGGAAGACGGTTGGGAGGAGGAGTATTAATTATTGAGAGGTCTCTAGCTCCCAGCAAAGAGAATTGAAGAGTTCTGGGTATTGGTGTTGCAGATAGTGTAAGTGTATCAACATTCAATTTCAATTTTTTCAGGCGCTCTTTGGCTGCCACTCCAAACTTTTGTTCTTCATCTATTACCAACAATCCCAGATCTTTAAAAACTATCTCTTTGTTTAGTAAACGGTGTGTCCCAATTATTATGTCAATTTTGCCATTTTCGATATCCTGCGATATCTCTTTTATCTCTTTTGCACTTTTCAGGCGACTGACATAAGATATTCGGCAGGGGAAATCCTTTAACCGGGAAGAGAAGGTTTTATAGTGCTGCAGTGCAAGTATTGTTGTGGGGACAAGAACTGCAACCTGTTTGCTGTCTGCAACGGCTTTAAATGCACCTCTTATAGCAAGTTCGGTCTTTCCAAAGCCAACATCCCCGCAAATAAGTCTCTCCATTGGATATGTGCTCTCCATGTCCTCCTTTATTGCTGCGGTTGCCTTTATCTGGTCGGGGGTGTCCTCAAATATAAATGATGCCTCCAGTTCGTGTTGCAAATAGGAGTCGGGGGAGAATGCAAACCCCTTACTCTCTTTTCTTTTGGAGTAGAGATCAATCAGTTCGTTTGCTATATCCTTTACCTTGGATTTGGTCTGATTTTTAAGTTTTTGCCAGGTACCTGTACCCAGTTTATAAATTTTTGGTGGTGTGGAGTCTTTGGATTTATACCTGGAAATTCTGTGCAGTCCGTGAATTGAGACAAATATTACATCTCCGTCTCTATAGATAAGTTTTACTGCCTCTTGCTGTTTCCCGTTTATTTGGGTCTTTACAAGCCCGCCAAACTGCCCGGTTCCATGGTCGATATGTACAATGTAGTCTCCTATCTCATATGAGTTTAGTTCGTTAATTGTAAGTCTCTCGCTCTTTTCCACTGTTCTGTGAGGACGAACCCGGTGGTGTCGCTCAAATATCTGATGGTCTGTATAAAGACAAATCTTTGCATTATGATCAATAAATCCTTCATGAACAGAGATATCTTCTGTTTTAAACTCAATTTTGCCCACCACTTCCAAAGATGCCATAATGCTCTTTATCCTCTCGGTCTGGGTTTGGTTC
>CAZPFI010000065.1:0-11153 GCA_964585795.1 uncultured Muribaculaceae bacterium
CTATAAAGAGCGGGAAATCAGAAACAACGATTGTGTATCGGAAAACGAAGCTATTCTTAATATCAATAAAAGTTCTTACTCTGTATCAAAGAAAGACCAGGTAGCCATAAAAGATGTCAGGGGCAACTATGACGAAGAAAAAGTAAAATCTATGAAGGTAAAGCTTCAGGGAGGCCCTGTTACTTCAATGGATCTAGATGTAGCCAAGAACCCATTCCTGGGAAGCCCTCTTTACGAACTTGAGAAGAACTATATTTTTGAATACCTCCCTTCGGTTAAAATACATGGAAAAGATTTTTATGTAGTTAAGTTTGAACCCAAAAACGGTGCCGATCACATAATGTATAAAGGAAAAATCTATATTGAGAAGAGCTCATATGCAATAGGCAAAGTTGAATTCTCACTATGCAACAATAATTTAAGTTCTTCTCATGACTTATTCCTTAAGAGTAAACCTAGTGATACCGATTTTAAAATGATACAGGCAAACTATGTGGTTAATTACAGAGAGTATGGAAACAAATGGTATCTCGATTACACCACCTCCGATGTCTCTTTCTATTTGAAAAGAGCTAATGAGACACCTGAATACTACTCGGTTAATTCACAACTTGCAGTAACATCACTTATTGCAGAGGAGTTTAAACTGGATAAGAAAGAGCTTCTCAAATCGACAGATATCCTTTCGGACATGGTTCAGGATATTAAAATGGCCTCAGATTGGGATATTTACAATCTTATAATGCTTTTGGCCATAAACTATTAAAAACCTTATTCCACCACTTTCGGTTTAAGTTTTGGTTAGTAATGTTAAATTAAAAACAGGTGGATAAGGTGTAAAAAGGGGGCATAAGCGCCCCCTTATTGTTTTATTTACCCAAAAGCATTCTGCGCCAGAAATCGATAACTGCGTCTTCATGATGATTTCCCTGATAGCCCCTGTATCCGTGAAACGCACCCGGGTAAAGCATAAGTTCAAACTGTTTTCCCTCTTTCTGAAGTGCATAAATAAGCTGTAATGTATTCTGAAGGTGTACATTATCATCTGCAGTACCGTGAGTTAAAAATAGTCTCGAACCAAATTCACTTCTGTATTTCGATGCCTTGTTATTTGCAGCAGATAGTTTATATCCCTCAGGATTGTGGTGGGGATGATCCATGTATCTCTCTGTGTAGTGTGTGTCGTATAACATCCAGTCATACACTCCTGCCCCGGCAACACCATAGTTGAAATAATCTGCTCCGTCTGTCAGTGCAAGTACTGTCATTGTTCCTCCATAGCTGAAACCTGTTATCCCTATCTTTTGTTCATTCACATACTCCAGAGATTTGAGATATTTAGACCACTGGATATAATCGATAAGTTCGAAATGTCCCAGATTTCTGTGAACATAATTGATTCCCTCTTTACCAGCATGCCCCGAAGCCCTGTTATCTACAGTTACCTGAATAACACCCTCCTTTGCCCATAGAAAATTTGTTTTTGAGGGATTTCTCCAGGTGTCCATAACACTCGTAGAGTTAGGACCTCCGTAAATATTTATTATTACAGGATATTTTTTTGTGTTGTCAAATTCAAATGGATAGATAATAGTTCCCGGTAGTTTAAACCCCTCCGGTGTGGTTATGGACATCATAGCCGGCAGAGGTAACTGCGAAGGGTCGAAATCTGTGGATACCGAATTTTTTATCACTCTTGTCTCCCCCTGTTTAATCACACCCCTCCTGTCACCTGCAAGCAGAACAAGTTTTGGAGGAGATGAGTGGTTTGACGCGGTTGCCACAAAATGCCTCTTATCGGGAGAGAACAGCACAGATGTGTAGTTGAACTCTCCATTGGAAAGTCGTGTGACAGATTTACCTTTTTCACCCCACTCCAGTCTGTAAACATCATTTCTTAAAGAGCTCTCTCTTCTTGCAGTAAAAAGAATAGTGCCGCTCTTTTCGTCCAGGTCAATTATTCTCACTCCCCAGTTCATTCCGTCTGTCAATCGTTCGAGCTGCTGTCCGTCATATGTTTGGTAATATATATGTTCCCAGAGTTCAAAATCTCTCACAAAATAGAATCCCTCTCTTCCAAATCTGATATCACCAATCCAGTCAACCCATGTTTTCTGATACTCCTCATAAACCACTCTTTTTGATCCATCTTTAGTATTAACCGAATATAGTACAAAATTGCTTTGATCCCGGTCCATCCACTGTACCATAATATGATTACTTGAAACGCTCCAGAAAGGAGTGCCGAAATACTGATCCACTTCGGGATCAAAATCGGCCCATACTATGTCACCCCCGTTTACATCGACAAAGCCGAGTCTGACTTCAGGATTAACATCTCCTGCTTTGGGATACCTTGTGCGTGTAACAGACCCATGTTTACCTGTAGCATCATATATTGGAAACATAGGTACCAGAGAGTCATCGAACCGGTAAAACGCCAACTTAGTTCCATCCTGAGACCACCAGAAAGCACGGTATTGGCCTGCGCGGCCAAATATCTCTTCGAAATAGACCCAGGATGCCCATCCGTTAAGGATAAGTTCCGAACCGTCAAATGTGTACCTGATCTCTTCACCCGACTCAACATCAACTGAGTAAAGGTCGTTATCTCTTGTAAAAGCAACTCTTTTATAATCGGGTGAAAATGTTGGGTTTCTCTCGACAGATTCCGATTGTGTCAACACTTTCGATTGCCCGTTAATATCAGTATATACAATGTTTCCCTCTTTTACTGTAACTGTAGGAGCCAAAACTCTTACAGGTGGAGTTTCTACAGGTTTTAAAGTCTCTTTCCTTATGTTGTACTCAAAAAATTCTCTTTTCTGACCGGTTATCTGAACCAGGATAACATTATCTTTGTCTTTCCAGGAGTGTGCAAACGGGAGGGGTTTCGGGAGATTTTGCGAATAAAGCGAGGTTAATAGATAAAAAGTCGAAAAAAGCAGCAGGATGAGCTTAAAGGGCCAAGGTTTGTAATTCATATCTGTTTTGTTAATAATTAGACAAAAAATCTGTCATCAAAATTAACAAAATAAACTTTATTTACAGCTCTGGTTACTGCTGTATACAACCATTTGAGATCTTCGGTTGTAATATTGTCTCCCCAAAAAGGATTGTCAATAAATACATCTTTCCACTGCCCCCCCTGAGATTTATGACAGGTTATGGCATTTGCATATTTAATCTGAAGTGCATTAAAATATGGGTCCTCTCTTACTGCCAACAATCTTTTTCTTTTTGTCTTAATATGCGAATAGTCCTCAAGAACAGAGTTAAAGAGGGCTCTCTGTTGTTCCGGACCCAGATTGGCGCTTTCGCTATCCAATGTGTTGAGAATTATTTTTGCATCAATCTCCACATTCAGGTAATCGGGAAACATTAATTTTGCCTGAGCATAATTGAGTCCATACCGCTCTTCGTAGTGCCAAATTTTGATTAACTCCGCCACATCTCCATTTGCAATAAAATCCAGCTCCTGAATTTCGTCCAGAAACTGATAACAATTCTTTACTATCATCACTTTATCACCTCTGCCCGGCTGCTCTTCACGAAAGAGTATTTTCGATCTTATACCTGAATTGTAACGGTTTGCTCTTTTATTTGACCTGCAAATTACAAGGGTATCATCAAATCCGTTCTTTTCGTAAGACTCATTGAGAGCATCCATCAATTCACTCCCGCTTATTCTCTGTACATCGCTAAATTTTTCTATTCTGAACTTTGGGAACTTACATACAGACTCCTCAATCATTTTTCGTAAAATCGTTGCGTTATAAAGGATGCCGGAGCTTTTTGCCTGTCTTACAACACTGCTGAGAGATACACTCACTGTTTTACCGTAATTTTGTAAATGATTTAAATCCAGGGCACGCGATATCTCCTCTCCCACAGGAGGTAGTTGTGCTGAATCTCCTATAAGTATAAGTTTGTTTCCTCTGTTGGAACGGACATAGTTAATAAGATCTTCCAGAAGGTTACCACTGCCAAAGATTGCGTAATCATTTACAGATGAAGAAATAAGAGAGGCCTCATCAACAATGAACACCGTATCTTTACTCTTGTTTACATCCAGTACAAAGTGACCAATGCCCTCCTTTAATGATTTTTGCCTGTATATCTTTTTGTGTATTGTATATGAGCTGTATCCTGTATAGCCCGTTAGAACTTTTGCCGACCGGCCGGTTGGTGCAAGTAACTCAAAGCCGGTTCCAAACCCTTTCAGCAGATTAACCAGAGATGTTACCGAAGAGGTTTTTCCGGTTCCTGCGTAACCGTTTATTAAAAGAATGTCATTCTCCTCCTCCCTTAGAAACAACGATATAACATTAAACAACTTTATCTGGCAGGCAGTTGGTTCGAATCCAAGCCCCTGTGCAAGCTTATCTGTTATATAATTACCTAAAGCCATGGGTACTTACTATCTCCACCTGAAGAGGACAAACATTAAAAGCAGGGAGTATATTTCAAGACGACCAAGTAACATTTGAAAAGTGAGAATAAGCTTTCCCAGTGGTGCTATTGAAGCGTAATTACCGAGTGAACCAACCATGCCAAAACCAGGGCCAACATTACCCATACAAGCCGCCGATGCAGAAAAAGATTCTAACATAGGAGTTCCAATTCCTGTCAGTAAAAGTGCCGAGAAAAAAACAATAAGAATATAAAGCACTATAAACAGGTTAGTACCAAAAACAATATCTTTATCTAATGTTTGTCCGCCTATCCTAACCGGAACAATTGCACTGGGGTGAATCTGTTTCAATATTTGAGACCTGACTGCTCTGAAAAAGATATAAATACGGTCTGCTTTCATGCCTCCCGAGGTTGATCCTGAACAAGCACACTGCACTGTGAAAAAGAATAATAACAAAATTGACAATCCGGGCCATACAGATGAATCACCATTAGCGAACCCAGTTGTAGTTCCTATTGAGATGACCTGAAAAAATCCTTCTCTGATAGCTTTTCCCCATGACAGGTAGTTACCAGCAATTTTAATGTTTAAAGTAACTATCAAACAACATATTAAAATAGATAACAGGTAGTATCTGACAATTGGAGATCTGAAAAGGTTTAAAGACTTCCCGGATATTGCGCTGTATAAAAGTCCAAAATGGATTCCGGACAAAAGCATAAAGACCATAATAATAATTTCGATTGCTATTGAATCAAAACTTGCTATGGAAAGATTTTTAGTACTAAAGCCCCCGGTTGCGATAGTTGCAAATGAATGATTAACAGCATCAAACAAGTCCATTCCGGCAAGCACCAGTAAAACTGTCTCAACAAATGTAAGACCGAAGTAAACAGATGAAATCACTTTGATAGTTTGATGAGCTTTAAATTTAAAGTTCTCTTTTGACAGAGAAGATATCTCCATTTTAGACAGCTTCATTCTGAATGTACTTACCGAGGGCAAAACCAAAAGCATAAAAAGTACTACACCCAACCCTCCAAGCCAATGAGTTGATGATCTCCAGAATAAAAGCCCCTTGGGTACGGCTTCTATGTCAACAAGAGTGGTAGCCCCTGTGGTTGTGTATCCGGAAACGCTTTCGAACCATGAATCAATTATTGAAAATTCGCCTCCGTACAGTACATATGGAAGCATTCCAAACAGACAAGAGAGAACCCATGAAAACACAACAATTGTAAAGCCCTCTTTAATACTTATTTCATAGAATTTATTCACAAAAATAAGTGGGAAGCTTCCTGCAATTGTTGTTATTATTGCACTTAAAAGCAGAGGTGAAAATGAAGCATCAAAATCATATATCGCTGATATTACAGCAGAAATATACATAAACAGCGCATTGAGAAGAAGCGCCAGTCCAATATTTCTTGTAACAGTTTTTAGGTTCATCTCTATTGTAACTCCCCGGAACTTTTCAATTTTTTGTTTTCGTCAATAATGCTCTTTACATCGCTGTTTATATCCTGAATTTCGTCGTCATTATCAAACTTTACATCGTAACTCTTACGAAAATCTCTATAGTTTTTTATACCTCTGGATATTAATAAAATGGGTGAGATAAAATAGAGATTAATAAAATAATTGAACAAAAGTACCAACATAATTCCTGCACTCACAGCAATAATCCCAGGCATAATACTTCTGTAGTATCCCTCCTGAAGCTGTCTGGTATTTTGCGCAAGCCCTTCCTGAGTAAGAATTCCCAATTGCTTTTTGAAAGACCTCAGTTTATTGTAAACCGGTTTCAGTTGATTTTCGTACCAATCTTTGCGTACGCTAAGGTCCTGAGACATAATTTTTCGTGTCTCACTAATAACACCAAGATACTCCGAATATGCAGCAGCAAGAGAATCGGCAACGGCAACTTCAGCTTCTGATGAGAAATTACTTTTAATACTTGACAGGTACTTGTCAAAACGGTCATCATAAAGAATTTCCGACGAAACTATGGAGGAGTCGATAATAACTCTTCCCAGAAGAATAAAATTGTATTCATCTGTAAGCTCCATTAATAACCTCGAAGTATTTATACTGTTAATATTGGCCTGCATCAATCCGGTGACAGAGCTTCTCATTCTGTTGAATTCGAATATGGCTATAATACTGGAGAGAAAGAGAATGACGCCTATCACAACAAAACCAAGAGAGATTTTTTTACGAATACCCATAGCAGGATTTTTGTTTACAAATATATATATAAAATTAAGAGGGTGACCAAAATCAAAGATTTTGTCACCCTCTGTTAAAACTTAAGATAATCTATACTTTTGCCATATGAGCAAGCATATCAAGAACCTTAACAGAGTATCCCCACTCGTTATCATACCAGGAAACCACCTTTACAAAATTTGGATTTAGCATTATACCTGCACCGGCATCAAATACAGATGTGCGTGGATCGGTTATAAAATCACTTGATACCACTGCCTCTTCTGTGTAACCAAGTACTCCTTTCAGCTCGTTCTCAGACGCTTTTTTCATAGCTGCCTTGATATCATCGTAGCTTGCAGCTTTCTCAATGCGACAGGTAAGATCAACAACAGATACATTGATCGTTGGCACCCTGAATGCCATTCCTGTAAGTTTACCATTCATCTCTGGAAGTACTTTTCCTACAGCTTTGGCTGCACCGGTAGTTGACGGAATAATGTTTGCAGCTGCAGCACGGCCACCTCTCCAATCTTTTGCAGATGGAGCATCTACTGTCTTTTGAGTGTTTGTGGTTGCATGCACAGTTGTCATCAGGCCTTCAATAATGCCAAAATTGTCATTAAGAACCTTAACCACAGGTGCCAGACAGTTTGTTGTACAAGATGCATTTGATATGAATGCCTCTCCGGCATATTTGTCATGGTTTACTCCGTAAACAAACATAGGAGTATCATCTTTTGAAGGGGCCGACATTATTACTCTTTTGGCACCGGCATCAATGTGTGGCTGACACTTCTCCTTTGTAAGGAATAGACCGGTTGATTCAACGATGTATTCTGCTCCAACCTCATTCCATTTAAGGTCTGCAGGATTCTTTTCAGCAGTAACTCTTATTGGAAATCCGTTAACAATAAGCTTACCATCCTTTACTTCAACCGTACCGTTAAACTTACCGTGAACCGTATCATATTTAAGCATATAAGCCATGTAATCTACATCAATAAGGTCATTTATTGCAACAACCTGAATGTCGTTCCTCTCCTGGGCAGCACGAAATACCAATCTGCCAATACGGCCAAAACCGTTGATACCAACTTTAATTTTACTCATACTGAATCTGTTTTAAATTGAATGTGTTAGTCTTTTGAATCTTGCAAAAACCGCCGCAAAGATAATAATTTTTTTTACCTTCGTGTATTATTAAAAGTCTATTTTTTACTATTTTTTATGCGACAAATATTAATCACCAATGACGATGGTGTAAAGGCAAAAGGCATAGGTGTTTTGACCGAACTTATGCGGTCGTACGGCAATATTACAGTAGTTGCACCTTTTGAAGCACAAAGCGGAATGTCTGCTGCCCTGACTATAGGCAAACCTTTGAGACTAACCGAACTGCGTAGCGAAGATGGTCTTAAGGTGTATGCCTGTTCTGGAACCCCTGCCGACTGCGTAAAGATGGCAATGAACCAGATTTTTGGCAATGAACTGCCCGACCTGCTTGTGTCAGGTATCAATCACGGGTCAAATGCCTCAATTGCATCACTCTACTCAGGAACACTGGGTGCTGCTGCTGAGGGTACTGTATACGGTATTCCCTCAATAGGTTTATCTCTTTGCTCACACGACCCTGATGCCGATTTTTCTGCGGCAATCCATTTCACCAAAGTCATAATCGATCGTTTTTTAGAATATCCTCCAAAACCGGATGTTTATCTGAATGTGAATTTTCCTGCAGTCAACAAAAAAATGATAAAAGGAATTCACTTCTCAAAACAGGGAAAAGGCCAATGGATTAAAGAGTTTGAAGAGAGAAGAGATCCTTACGGATTTAAATACTATTGGATGACAGGGGAGTTTTTCAATCAGGAACCCGGAAATCCAATTGCCGACCATAATATGGTAGAAGAGAAATATATAAGCATTGTTCCCCACAACATCGATACCACCGATTACAGTGAAGTGAAAAGACTCGAAGAGCAGTGGAAGTTTTAACGCTCAAAATGTTTAGGTTATGAAATATTACATTATTGCCGGAGAAGCATCGGGAGATTTGCACGGATCGAACCTTATGAAGGGCCTTATAGAGGCAGACAGCAATGCCTGTTTCCGTTTTTGGGGTGGAGACCTTATGGCTGCACAGGGGGGGGTGTTGGTAAAACATTACAAAGAGACGGCAGTGATGGGTTTTGTTGAGGTTCTCAGGTCTCTTGGCAAAATTACCAGTAATCTTAAACATTGCAAGAGAGACATCTCTGAGTTTAATCCGGATATACTTATCCTTATAGACTACCCCGGTTTTAATTTTAGAATTGCACGCTTTGCAAAGAAGATGGGTCTTACGGTATTCTACTATATCTCACCTAAAGTTTGGGCATGGAAAGAGAGCAGGGTAAAATATCTAAAACGCGATGTTGACAAACTCTTTATAATATTCCCTTTTGAAATCGAATATTTCAAAAATAAGGGCATTGAAGCAATTTACAGAGGTAATCCCCTGCTGGATTCTGTTGCTCCGGCCCTGGCATCCAAAGAGAGTGAGAAGAAATTCATAAAGAGAAACAATCTTTCCAGCAAGCCAATAATCGCTCTGCTGGCCGGGAGCAGGGTAATGGAGATTGATTATCTTATGCCGGTAATGGTTCAGCTGGAAAGCAGATTTCCGGATTATCAGTTTGTTCTTGCCGGTGCACCATCTGTCCCCGCTTTGGTTTATGATAAATATATAAAAGGTACCGGAATAATACTGCTGTTCAACGAAACATACAACATACTTAAACATTGCAAAGCAGCTGTTGTTGCATCGGGCACAGCGAGTCTGGAGGCAGCACTCTTCAATGCCCCACAGGTGGTGTGCTATGGAGGCAATGAGTTGTCATACCAGATTGCAAAACGGCTGGTAAAGGTTAAATACATAAGTCTTGTGAACCTTATTCTCAATCAACCTCTTGTTAAAGAGCTAATACAACATGACTATAAAACAGGAAATGTTGAGAATGAATTAAAAAGAGTTCTCTCGCCCAAAAACAGAGAGAAAATCCTTAACAGGTATCAGAAAATCCGTAAAATTTTAGGAAGAGAGGGTGCCTCGCTCAAAATAGCCAGGCAGATGATTGAAGAGTATAAAACTATTATTGAATCAAAGAGGTTTTACGGTGAGATAGATACTCCGATAGGAACACTCCTGCTTATCTGCGACAATTACTCTCTAATCTCTGTTACCCATGTAAAAGAGCAGAGAGTGTCAAACGGAAGGAGAAAGAGTAAAGAGGAGGGCGACACCCACCCGGTTCTTGATTTGGCAAGGCAGCAGTTTAAAGAGTACTTCCTAAATGAGAGACAAAGATTTGATATTCCCGTGCGGCTCGACGGAACAGGTTTTCAGATAAAGGTTTGGCAGGAGTTGCAAAAGATACCATTCGGGAAAGTGAAAAGTTACGGAGAGGTTGCAGAGCTCATCGGAACTCCGGAGGCAACAAGAGCAGTAGGATTGGCCTGTAAAATGAACCCATTATTAATTGTTGTTCCCTGCCACAGAGTTGTAGGTGCACACAACAGGCTGACAGGTTTCAATATAGGATTGGAAAAAAAAGGTTTTCTGTTAGAGCACGAAAAAGCATACCTGTCCGATGACAAAACACTTTTTACCTGAATATAAAAACAAAACTTAACCTAAACAATTATAAGGCAGGAATATGAAATTAAAAGTTTATAAATACCAGGGAGCAGGAAACGATTTTGTAATCCTTGACAACAGAAAAGAGAGTGTGAACCTCACAACAGAACAGATAAAACTCCTGTGTGACAGAAGATTCGGAGTGGGTGCAGATGGTCTTATGTACCTGGACAGAAGCAATACCCACGATTTTGCAATGAAGTACTTTAACGCAGACGGAATGGAAGGTACAATGTGCGGTAACGGTGGAAGGTGTCTGGTTGCATTTGCAGCTCACAAAGGAATTAAAAGGTTTAGGTTTATGGCAATAGACGGAGAACATCTAGCAAAGGTACTGGACTACTCACCCAAAACCTGCGTAGTAGAATTAGGTATAATTGATGTAAAAACTATCAAAGAGCACTCTCCAAAGAATTTTTTTATTAACACCGGATCACCCCACCTGGTTATCTTTGTGGATAATTTGAATGAATATGATGTTTATGGACAGGGAAAACTCTGGCGTCATCACTCTCAGTTTCCGGGAGGGACAAATGTTAATTTTGTTCAGGGCAGTTGGGGTAAAGAGTCAACAGGTTGGAGTAATGCTCTTAAACCGGGAAAACCACTTGAGTTATCTGTAAGAACCTTTGAAAGAGGAGTTGAAGATGAGACATACGCCTGTGGAACAGGAATAACAGCTTCTGCAATTGCTTATCATCATCTTCTTCTTAAAGGTCTTCACGGGAGAGTTGATCATGGTAACTGGCACAATCCTCTTGTAAAGGCAAACATAAAAGCTGTAGGAGGAGATCTTAGTGTCAGTTTCAAATATCTGGGTGATGAAACATATACCGATGTTAAGCTTAC
>CAZPFI010000066.1:0-10949 GCA_964585795.1 uncultured Muribaculaceae bacterium
GTAACCGTTGGTTCCAAAGAGAGACCTTGCGGCTAACGCCTTTATAAAGTGTTCTATCTCTCTTTTGGATATCTCCAGTTGTTCAGGAGATGGAGCAACTCCTTTGCCTGCAGCAAAGAGCACAAGCTTCTCTATCAGAGCGTTATCAATAACAAAACCCTTGTCGAATGATTCAAAATTTTTGTATCTCTCTCTCCAGCTCTCTCTGTTGGCATCGGAATAATCATTCATGAAATCGGTTACAATACCTCTCCTAAGCAGATTACCGTAGTATTCGGTATAGTGAGAAGTATCGGCAGGTATAAAGATATCGGGCATAATTCCTCCCCCACCGTAAACTGTTCTTCCTTTTACAAGTGTACGGTATTTGAGTGAGTCGGGAAAATGGATACTGTCTCTGTTAAAAGACTCTCCACGCTGGTATCTGTCAAGAACTGCTTTGTAGTACTTATCGGCTGAACCGGCTTCGTAAGGGCTCTGAATTACTCTGCCCGAAGGTGTATGATACCTTGCAACTGTAAGTCTGAGCTGCGATCCGTCATTTAATGGAAGCATCTGTTGCACCAACCCTTTACCAAAGGTTTTGCGTCCAATTACAGTTCCCCTGTCCCAATCCTGAACGGCACCGGCAACAATCTCGCTTGCCGAGGCAGAATTTTCATCAATCAAAACAACAAGAGGCCCCCTTCTGTAGAAACCGGTACCTTTGGCTCTCTCAGTCATTTTATTAATTCTCATGCCCTCTGTATAGACTATTGTCTGACCGGCATCCAGAAAGAAGTTGGATATCTCAAGTGCTGTCCCCAGGAAACCTCCCGAATTCCCTCTCAAATCGAGTATAAAACCCTTTAATTGACCAATATTCAGCTCCAGCAGGGTGTTTATAATTTCGTGAGCAGAATTCGATGCAAAACGGCTTAATTTAACATAAACCACACCGGGAAGTGCCTCATAGCCGGCATCAACGCTGTTGATTGGAATTTTGTCCCGGACAATCTCAAACTCAAGCGGTTTGTCAACTCCCTTTCTTTTGATGGTCAAAATAACCTTTGTTCCTTTAGGTCCTCTTAAATAGCCGTAAACCTGCTGATTGGTGAGGCCTGTTGAAGCAATGTTTACATTATCTATAGCAATAATCTTATCACCGCCTCTTAGACCAACTCTCTCAGACGGACCTCCAGATATTGTGGCGGCTACTGTGAGTGTATCTCTGATTATTGCAAACTCAATTCCCACACCCTCGAAATTACCCTCCAGCGGCTCATTCATAGCTTTTACATCTTTTGCAGAGATGTATGACGAGTGGGGATCCAACAGAGAGATAATCTTTTTGACCGCCTCCTCTGCAAGCATCTCATTATTTACAGTATCGAGGTAGTAATTGTTGATATAGAAAAGTGCCTGGCTAAACTTTGTTATCTGACTGTTTAAGTCGCCTTGCTGTCCGTTAAGGATTTGATAATTAGTCAAAAACAAAAAACAGGTGATAAATGCTAATATAATTTTTCTCATATATTTTCTTGTGTTATTTTCTACTGTTGTTTTAACGGTTTTTCGATTGCAATTATATACTCTTCTCCCTGTTGGGCAATCTCTGTTTCCGGGAATATCTCTTTTGCCTCCTGCAAGATAGTCAAATAATCTTTGTATCTTGAAGACATATGCCCAAGCAGCAGCTTTTTCACACCTGCATCTGCTGCACAGCGGGCAGCATCTGCAGCGGTAGAGTGTAATGTATCCCTTGCCATTAACAACTGGTCATTTGCAAATGTTGCTTCGTGATACAAAAGATCTACTCCACTTACAATCGTGCTTAATTGAGCAAACGGAGCTGTATCGCTGCAATAGGCGAACGATCTTGGTATATATGGTTTGTATGTGAACATACTGTTTAGCAGTATCTCTCCCTGCCCTCTGTCAATATCCTCTCCCTCTTTAAGTCTGGCTATCTCCCTGATCGATAGCTTATACTCCTCAATCAAATGTTTGTAAACATTTTTTCGCGGACTCTTTTCCCTGAACAGAAAGCCGTAACAATCTATCCTGTGGTTGAGAGGAAAGCTGAGTACCTCTAAGGTTCTTGTGCTGTATATAACAGACTGCTCATTGCCTTTCAGCTCTGTATGAACTACCGGATACAGAAACGATGTGCCAAAATGTTTCAGGTAACATTCAAGTATATCTGCAAATCCGGCAGGTGCATATATGCTTAACTGCTTAGTTCTTCCAAGTAATGAAAGTGTAGATAATAATCCGAACAGTCCAAAAAGATGATCACCGTGAACATGTGAAATAAAAATCTGACAGATTTTGTTAAATGAAAACCCGTATCTTCTCATTTGCATCTGGCACCCCTCACCACAGTCAATTAAAAAGAGACGCTCATGAACATTAAGAACATGAGCGCTCGGAAATCTATTCACTGTAGGGAGTGCAGAGGCGCATCCCAGCGGTGTGAACGAAAAATTCATATTTCAGGTTACTTATCCTGGTCTTTGCTCTCCATTTCGCTCTTAAGAGCTGCAAGTTCACTAATGTCACCCAGAGTTGTTTTCTCCAGATTGGCTTTAAGCTTTTTAACAGCTTTTTGTGTTGAATCTCCCTCGGCTACTCTCTCTTTTGGTTCTTCTCTCTTCTGTTCTTCATAAACCTTACTGTGAGATAAAACAATTCTCTTTGTGGTTTTGTTGAATTCTATCACTTTAAAATCGAGTTTTTCCTCGGGTTTTGCCTGTGATCCGTCCTCTTTTGCCAGATTTTTCTGACTCACATACCCTTCAACACCATATGGAAGCGCTACAGTAGCACCCTTGTCAACAAAAGCTGTTATGGTACCTTCATGAACCGATCCCGATGTAAATATTGTTTCAAATACATCCCATGGATTCTCCTCAAGTTGTTTATGGCCAAGACTCAGTCTTCTGTTCTCCTGGTCCACCTCTAATACGGTAACCTCCAAAGTCTCGCCAACGGATGTAAATTCCGAAGGGTGTTTAATTTTCTTAGTCCATGAAAGATCACTAATGTGTACAAGTCCGTCAACTCCCTCTTCAAGCTCTACAAAAACACCGAAATTTGTAAAGTTTCTAACGGTTGCAGTACACTTGGTTCCAACGGGATATTTCTCGTTAATGCTTGTCCATGGATCACTTTTAAGTTGTTTGATACCCAAAGACATCTTTCTCTCATCTCTGTCCAGAGTGAGAATCACAGCTTCAACCTCATCGGACACCTTAAGGAAATCCTGAGCACTGCGAAGGTGAAGCGACCACGACATTTCGGAAACATGAATCAGGCCTTCAACTCCCGGCTGAATTTCGATAAATGCTCCGTAATCGGCTATCACAACAACTTTACCTTTCACCTTGTCTCCCACCTGAAGATTCTCATCCAGAGAATCCCAAGGATGAGAACTCAGTTGCTTAAGACCAAGTGCAATCCTCTTCTTGGTATCATCGAAATCAAGAATTACAACATTAATCTTTTCGTCTAACTGAACAACCTCTTCGGGATGGTTGATTCTGCCCCACGACAGGTCGGTTATGTGAATAAGACCATCAACACCACCTAAATCGACAAATACACCATAAGAGGTAATATTCTTAACGATACCCTCAAGTATCTGACCTTTCTCGAGTTTTCCGATAATGTCGGCTTTTTGTGCCTCAAGCTCCGCCTCAATAAGAGCTTTGTGCGATACTACAACATTACGAAATTCGTGATTAATCTTAACTATCTTGAATTCCATAGTTTTGTTGACAAAAATGTCGTAATCGCGGATTGGCTTAACATCAATCTGTGAACCGGGCAGGAATGCTTCAATTCCAAACACATCAACTATCATTCCGCCTTTGGTTCTGCACTTAATGTACCCTTTTACAATTTCATCTTTTTCGAATGCCTCGTTAACTCTGTCCCATGAGCGCAGAGAGCGTGCTTTTTTGTGAGAGAGTATCAGCTGACCTTTTTTATCTTCTGCATTCTCTACATATACTTCTACTTTGTCTCCAACGGTAAGTTCGGGATTGTATCTGAACTCGTTGATACTTATAAC
The DNA here is from genome assembly GCA_964585795.1 of uncultured Muribaculaceae bacterium. Taxonomy (GTDB): domain Bacteria; phylum Bacteroidota; class Bacteroidia; order Bacteroidales; family UBA932; genus Bact-08. The sequence goes on from CAZPFI010000066.1 coordinate 4,055, forward strand.
TCCTTCACTTTTGTAACCGATGTTTACAATAACCTCTCTTTTGTTGAGTACAACAACTGTTCCCTCAACCACTTCGTTTTCTATAACCTTTGAAAGTGTTTGACTGTACATATCCTCGATAACCGTCTTGTCGGTTTCGTAAACATCCTCTTTTTCAAAAGCATCCCAGTCAAATTTCTCTGCCGCAACCGATGCGTTGCTGGCTCTTTTTTTAGTATTATCAACTAAAGCCGAATCTTCTTCAATGAAAGATTCCAGTTTTTCGTCAACACCCTTGACGATCTCAATTTGCTCATCCTGTTCGAGCAGACTCTTTTTTTCTTTTGTCATTTTTTTGTTAAATCACTGAAAAATTAGTAGTTAGACATTATTTATAAGCCCCAAAAAGGGAGTGCCAAAAGTAGTAATTTTTTTAATACCAGACAAATAATAATTATCAATTTATGGGTTTGCACAAAAACAAAATCAAATTATCTTTGAGTATTAAAACAAAGCTAAACTTAAAAACTTATGGAGAGTAAAAAATCGGGACTTGGTTCCTTTCCAAAGAATTTCTGGACAGTGATTGTCATGGAGTTTCTTGAAAGGGGTTCGTACTACGGAGTGATGTCAGTATTGTCAGTCTTTCTTATTCTTAATGGAGAGAGTGGAGGGCTTGGATTCACCAAAGAGCAGACAGGCGCAATATTGGGGACAATTCCTCCCCTGCTCTATTTTTTACCCATAATTTCCGGAGCAATTGCAGACAGATACGGATATAAAAAGGTTCTGACCTTTGCATTTGTATGTATGATTTTCGGATATTACTTTACAGGGGTATCAAACAGTTATGTTATGATCTTTATATCGCTGATTATTATGGCTGTCGGCGCCGGATTTTTCAAACCGGTAATCTCAGGCACAATTGCACGAACCACCACTGAGTCCAATTCGGGACTGGGTTTTGGAATTTTTTACTGGTCAATTAATCTTGGGGCATTTCTTTTCCCTCTTGTTCTTGTTCCCATTCTTAAAAAGCATTCATACAGCTACATTTTTTATATGGCATCCATTACCGGAATAGTGCTTTTGTTGCTCAATCTTTTTGTTTATAAGGAGCCCCAAAGGGAGAAGAGTGATAAGAAGCTTACAAGAGTATTTACAGATATGGTTCTGGTGCTTAAAGACTGGAGGTTTATTCTTATGATCTTCCTTTACTCTGCATTCTGGATCCTCTATTTTCAAATGTTCGGCACAGTTTTGTGGTATGTGAGGGACTATATTAATATGGATGCTGTTAACAACAGCGTAAACTCATTTCTGGGGCTTTTTGTAAACAACCCTTCCTGGAAATTTGATGTTGAGCATGTTACTGTAATTAATGCAGGGGTCATTATTGTGTTGCAGCTGTTTGTATCCAATCTGGTAAAAAAATGGCCCGCTTTGCCTACAATGATTACCGGTATTGGTTTTGGCACACTGGGTATGGCTATACTTTCACTATCATCGGCCCCATGGATATTCATAACCGGCATTGTGGTATTTACACTCGGAGAGATGACGACACACCCTAAATTCATCTCATATATAGGTCTTATAGCACCTCCGGATAAAAAAGCACTCTATCTGGGATACTCATTTTTATACGGAGTTATAGGAAGCAGTATTGGCGGTTTTCTAGGGTCGGCTCTCTATGTGAAGTATGTAGATAACTTGAACAAGCCACAGAGTTTGTGGCTGATTTTTGCATCAATAGGGGTTATCAGTATGATATCGCTTATACTCTACAATAAGTTTATAGCAAAGAGAGCTACTTAAGCATCTTTTTTCGTTTAAACATTACTGACACTGTTATTACAGATGCCAGCATCAGAAGCATAATTACCAAAAAATCTCCCATCTGGCCTATAATGGGCAGTTCTATGTTCATACCGTACATACTGGCAATGAGTGTCGGAGGCATAAACAGAAGTGTAACAAAGGTAAATATCTTCATAATTCTGTTCTGTTCCAGATTGATGAGGCCCAAAACAGTATTTTGCAAATATTCAAGACGCTCGAAACTGAAGTTGGTATGATTAATAAGTGAGTTAACATCTTTAATTAAAACATTGAGCTTAGCGTAAACATCCCTGGGGAATTTATCACTTTTGAGTATAGCAGAGATCATCCGTTGCTTATCTACAATGTTCTCCCTTACAATCATTGTATTCTCCTGCAACTGATTTATGTCCAGTATGAATGCCTCTCCCATCTGCCCACCGTGCCCCACTTTTTTACTGAAAAGTGCAATCTCTTTGGACATAAGCTCAATCATATCGGCATCAAGGTCTATCCTGTTTTCGAGTATCCCAACCAGAATGTGATAACCTGTAGGCATCCACCTGTAATTTGCTGCAAGTCTTCTCTGAACATCCGTAAAACTTCTTAAACCAACCTGTTTAATAGAGACAATTATCCCTTCGCACAAGATAAAAGAGACCGGCTCCATTATGTAATTATCCGGGCCCGGTATCAAAAAGTTTGTATTTATAAAAACTGTAGTTTCGGTCTCGGAATACCTCGATGAGCTCTCGATCTCCTCCGCCTGGGCTCTGCTTTGAAGAGTTGTGTTGAGATACCCTTCAATTGCCCTTTTCTCTTCTCCTGTGGGAGAGGTGAGATCTATCCATAAAATATCGTCGTAACCAAGGGAGTCAAGCGTGTTCAGTTCGTTTGTAATAATAAGCTCCCCCTTGTCTTTATAGTATATCTCTATCATAACCTAATCCCTATCCCCTGTTAAAACATCTCTTACCTCCATTGAATGACACCAGAACTCTCCCATTCCCTTCCTTTTTTCGGGAGTGAGATCAAAGGAGACATTTTGCGTAAGATAATTATAAGCAGTCTGGTAATCGAACTTATGGGGCATACTTATGAGTGATTCAGCAATATGACTCAAACCGTATTTTAAAGCGTCGTTAAATTCAATTTTGAACTCCTGACTCAGCTTACGGTTAGCTACCCAGCAGGCAAAGACAAAAGGCAGTCCCCTGAATTTTATCCACTCACCTGCAAGGTCGTAACAGTATTTAAACCTGCCTGCACTCTCCATCGCCTTATCTCCTATCAGGATGTATGATTTGGAATAGTCGGGTGCTGCTGCGGAGAAATTGCTTTTTATAAATTGGGGTTTAATCATCCAGAATTTTTTGCACAGAATCTTTGCCAATGTTACAGATGTTAAAGACTCAGTATCCAGGTACAATGTTTCAACATCTTGTAAAGGGACATCACTGCAAAGAAGCACACTTGCAACATCACCTTCTGCACCAATGCAGTAGGATGATATAATTCTTGCGTTATCCATACGCGGAATAATAACAGAAGGCACTATTCCAATATCAACAGACCCTTCGGTTAACAATCGGGCCGACTCTGCAGGTGAAGTCAATAAAAGCTCAATCCTTTCGGATACGGAGTGATTTGTAAGTCCGTAAACGAAAGGAAGAGTATTAAGGTATGATATGGCCGCAACGCGGATTGACATTGCTTAACTTTTTTCCATACCAAAGTTAAGATAATTTCCCGGTATTCCGCTCTCTGAAAATATACATTCCTGCAAAAGTGAACAGACCGTTTACAATAAGGATGGTGAAACCGAATCCAAATCCAAGGTAGTTCTTGCCAAACACATCAAGCATAAAACAGAGAATTGGAGATCCGATAGCTACATACGGCATAAACTTATCTTTAACCTGGTATTTTGTAAGCAATCCAAAGAAGAAGAAGCCAAGCAAAGGGCCGTAGGTGTATGCGGCAAGCAGATAAACAAGGTCAATTACAGTCTGATTATTAACCAGATACAATATAACTATGATTATAAAAAAGAGTATTGCAAAGCCGGCATGTGCTCTCTGTCTTATTCTCTTTTTTCTCTCTTCGGTAAGATCGCTTCTGTCATTGAATCCTACAAAATCTATACAGAAAGAGGTTGTAAGAGAGGTTAATGCACCTCCTGCACTGGGATACGATGCAGATATCAGTCCTACAATGAAAAAGAGTCCAACCCCAAGACCAAGATATTGACTTGCAATTGTAGGAAAGAGTTTATCTGTCTGTGCTTTGGTAAATTCACCAAGTTCATTTGCAAGACCTATGCCCTCCATTCCACCTTGCTTAGCGCTTACATAAAGTGCCAGAACTGCTCCAAGCAATAGGAAGAAGAAATTGACAATAACAATAGTAATACTTATGGTATAAATATTCTTCTGCGCCTCTTTAATATTTTTACAGGTAAGGTTTTTCTGCATCATCTCCTGATCCAGGCCTGTCATAACAATAGTTATAAAGATACCTGCAATAAACTGCTTAATGGCGTTTGTTCCATGACTCCACTCCCAGTCAAGCCATTTGGAGTATTCAGATGATTTTACTGCCGACAGCATGTCACCAACACTCCACTCCATTGCACTTGCAATGCTGTAAATGGTGAGAAATACTGCAAGTAACATAAAGGTGGTTTGCAGCACATCTGTCCATATTATTGTCTTTACGCCCCCTTTGAATGTATATAGAAATATAAGGAACATAAATATAAAGGCGACAACCCAGAAAGGGACAGAACCTTCAGGCAGAAATGTATGAAGGACAAGAACTACCACAAAAATCCTCACTGCAGCACCCAGAATTCTTGAAACCATAAAAACGGATGCTCCGGTTTTGTATGTAAAAAATCCAAAACGACGCTCGAGATATGTGTAAATTGAAGTAAGGTTCATCCGGTAATAAAGAGGTATCAAAACCTTGGCTATCAATACATAACCAAGCACAAACCCCAAAACAAGAGGCATATAAAAGAAGTTCTGATTCAGCACATTACCTGGAACGGATATAAAGGTTACACCTGAAATTGATGTACCAATCATCCCGTAAGCAACTATAAACCAAGGTGATTTCTTATTACTGAGAAAATAGGACCCGGTATCTGCCTTTCTTGATGTAAGCCAGGATACAAAAAACAGCAGAGCTGTATAAAGTGTAAAGGCCGTTAACAGCCACGAAAGAGGAAATTGATGCATAATATTATATTTACTGATTATCCGGATTAAAAGGTTGTCTGTTGGAAATAGACCGGCCAAGGGTAACTTCATCGGCAAATTCCAGTTCGTCGCCAAACCCGACACCCCTTGCTATGGTACTTATCTTTTTGTTGTAATTACTCATCTTTTTATAGAGGTAGTAACATGTTGTCTCTCCCTCCATAGTGGTGCTCAGAGCCAGAATCACCTCCTCAACTTCATTGTTGTCAATTCTGTTTAACAGTGAATCGATATTCAATGAAGATGGAGATACTCCGTCCATCGGAGATATAATTCCTCCCAGAACATGATAAAGTCCGTTGTACTCTCCGGTATTTTGGATGCTTAAGACATCCCTGATACTCTCAACGACACATATTATTCTGTGGTTACGGGTTGTGTCTGTGCAAACCGGACAGATATCACTGTCGGAGATCATGTGGCAATTTTTACAGTATCTCACATTTTCGCGCATTGCAACTATTGACTCCCCAAATCTGAGAACATTTTCTCGTGGTTGTTTCAACAGGTGCAGGGCAAAGCGAAGCGCACTCTTTCTGCCAACACCCGGAAGCGAAGAGAGCTCTTCCACTGCGTTGGAAAGCAACAATGAGGTGAGATTCTGCTTAAACATATAAACGGGGATTAACCTTTGCCAAGGTAAAAGTCAACAGCTTTTCTCACTGAGCCATGAGTAAGAAGCAATTCTTTAGCTGTATCATAATCGGTGATTGAGGCCTCCTCCATTATCATCCGTGTGCCTCTGTCAACGAGTTTTTTGTTGGTCAGCTGCATGTCAATCATTTTATTCCCCTTAACATGCCCCAGTTTTATCATTGTTGTGGTTGAAATCATATTGAGGACCAACTTTTGTGCTGTCCCCGATTTCATTCTGGTACTTCCTGTTACAAATTCCGGCCCTACAACTGCCTCAATGGGGATATCAACCTCAGCTGCCAGAGGTGAGCCGGGGTTGCAGGTGACGCAAGCAGTGAGAATTCCCCTGCTTTTTGCCTCTTTAACAGCTCCAATAACATAAGGTGTAGTACCCGAAGCTGCAATACCAATAACAACATCATCTTCATCTACACCATATTGCTGCATATCGTTCCAACCCCCTTCCCAGTTATCTTCTGCCGCCTCAACTGCCCTTCTTATTGCAGTGTCTCCTCCGGCTATCAAACCAATTATAAGGTCGAACGGAGCACCAAAAGTTGGAGGTATTTCAGAAGCATCCAAAATACCAAGACGCCCGCTTGTTCCCGCACCCAGATAAAAAAGTCTGCCACCTCTCTTAAACCTCTCTACTATACCGTCAACTAGCTTTTCAATATTTGGAATACACTTCTCTACTGCAAGGGGAACAGTTTTATCTTCGTTATTCATATTAACGAGAAGTTCGCTTGTTGACATCTTCTCCAGATGCTCGTATTTTGACGATTGCTCAGTAACTTTCATAACGCTTTTATAATGATTTATGATACTCTGCAAGTCCGTTTATAGGTGTTTGCAAAACCTGTCCTATTTTTACTCCAAGCTCTTTTCCCACCGAAGCAATAATATCCTGATAATAGAAAGCCACAGACCCTACCATATTTACAGGGTATTTTTTGTAATCGTACTGCATAACATTTCTTGTAAAAAACTCTCTGAAGCTGGCTTTAAGAAGGTTTTCCACATAAGGATTATTTTTGTTTTCATTGAGAAAAACCGAAAAAGAGGCAAGATATCTGTTTGGGAAAGGTTGTCTGTACACTCTCTCAATTATGGCATTATAGTCGAGATTGTATTTCTGATTGAAAAGAGCATTAAGATCTGCAGGCAACTGCCTTTTGAGATAATCGGAGATAAAT
>CAZPFI010000067.1:0-10883 GCA_964585795.1 uncultured Muribaculaceae bacterium
AAAGAACATCCTTATCTCAAGCGGAGCTGCAAGACAGAAGGCAGATCTGCTCTCTGCCTCAAAACTTCTGGCCGACAAAGGATATAATCTTTATGCAACCGGGGGTTCGTATAAGTACCTGGTTGACAATAATATACCAACTACTCTGGTACACTGGCCAAGTGACCCTCATCTCCATCCACAGGCACTGGATATGTTAAAAGAGAAGAAAATTGACATGGTAATCAACATCCCTAAGAACCTCACCCAGGTAGAGTTGGAGAATGGTTACAAAATAAGGAGGGCCTCTGTCGATTTCAACATACCGCTAATTACAAATGCCAGACTTGCATCTGCCTTCATTATGGCATTTTGCTCTATGAGTGTGGAGGATGTGCAGATTAAGAGCTGGGATGAATATACATCCTAGCTCTCATCTTCTGCCTCAATATCTGCCGGCAGTTCCAGCTCTTTTGGTGTAGTATCTCCCAGTGTCTCTACATTTCTTAGTCTCCTCTGGATGGCTCTGGTGCGAGTACCTACCAGTTTGTCAATGTCATCGAGACCTCCCTGTATGTTTTTTTGTGCTTTGTGCAACAGATCTCCAAAGGAGGAGAACTCTTTTTTAACCTCGCCCAGCACGCTCCAAACCTCACTGCTTCTCTTCTCGATTGCGAGGGTACGGAAACCCATCTGAAGACTGTTTAAAATTGCAGCAAATGTGGTTGGCCCTGTAATTAAAACCTTGTATTTACTCTGAATCTCTTCCAGGAGTGCCGCTTTTCTTACCACTTCGGCATATATCCCTTCGAATGGCAGAAACATTATTGCAAAATCTGTTGTCTGAGGCGGGCTTATGTATTTATCGGAGATATCCTTTGCCATGTTTTTAATTGCAACTTCAAGAGCTTTCTGCTCTTTTTCAATTAAAGCAAGATCTGCCGAATCGTATGCGTTCTGCAGCGATTCGTAGTAATCTTTGGGGAACTTGGCATCAACCGGCAGCCAGATGTGTTTTTTGCTGCTCTCCTTACCCGGTAATTTAATTGCAAATTCAACAAAATCCCTACCACCGCTCTTGGTTCTAACATTTGCCTCGTACTGCTCCGGAGCAAGAATCTGCTCGAGAAGCATAGAGAGCTGAACCTCTCCTATTCCACCCCTCATTTTAACATTACTTAAAACCCTTTTAAGTCCTCCTACATCCTGAGCAAGGTTCTGCATCTCTCCAAGACCCTTCTGCACCTCTATCAGCTGTTTTCCCACTGTTTCGAAGCTGCGGCCAAGGCGTTCGCTCAATGTTTTTTCGAGTTTCTCCTCAACTGTACCTCTTATCTGCTCCAGGCGTTTCTCTGTATTGACAATCATCTCCCATTGTCTCTTCTCAATCTGCTCCAGCTTCTCTTTCTGCAGTTCAGAGAGCATAGACATAGATTTATCCGATGACTCTCTGAAAGAGTTTAACGAGTACTTCATATTATCGGAGAACCCGGAGAGCGAAGATGCAAGTTCGTCTCTGTTCTCTTTATTTAACCTCTGCAACTCCATTAAGAGAGACCTCTGCTCTTCCCTTAACCTCCTGTTACCGGCCAGTATTATAAAAATCAGAATTATAATTGCAACCAGCAGCAAAACCGGTATTATTACTATTATTGCATTATCCATAGCAGTTTATCAATTTTAAAGATCTGTTTATCGCTTTACAAATGAACCAAAAAATGAGTATATTTGCAATAGTAAAAGTTTATACCATATTAGATGATACTAAATAAACAAGTAGGTGTATTTCTCAATTTGGTACACGGCCAGTTTAAGCTCTATCTTAAAAAAATCTTTAATAAACATGGTTTTAACCTCACACCGGAACAGTTTCTGGTTATGGATACACTGTGGGATGAGGGTGTTCTTTCGCAGCAGGAGATTGCCAATATCATCATAAAGGATAAAAATTCTGTCACCAAGCTTATTGATGCACTTGAGAAGAAAGGTCTGGTTTACAGATTAACAGACACGCAGGACAGAAGATTGAATAAAATTCATCTCACACCCCAGGCCATATCCATTAAGGATGACATAACTGTCATTGCGTTAAAATCTACCGACTCAATAATCAGGGACATACCGGCCAAAGATCTTGTGACATTCGTTAAGGTCTTGAACAAGATGTCGGAGAACATATTGTCGATTGACACAGAAGATAGTGAAAACCAAATTAAGGAGTAGAACCATATGACACATTACAAGTTAAGAAACTTTTCGGACGGTAATCTATTTGAAGATTCCGGATGGCTGTTATCCGATCCAAACGCCTCAACACCATCGCTTATAAGGGCTGTATATGAGAACAAAATTCTTAAACCCGGAGATGACACTCTTGGTATTTACAAATACGCTCAGTGGCTGCCTGTGAAGAGATTCTTAAACAACTCATCATCAACAGTTACATATAAAAGCACAAAACTGGCTGCAAAACTCAACCTGAGTAACCTTTACATCAGCTTTAGCGGCTACTGGCCCGAGATAGGTGCAAAGATGACCACCTGCTCATTTAAGGAGACCGAGGCCTATGCTGTATGTGCAAGACTTGATGATAACCGCAACAAGGTTATGGTTGTTGCCTCTGCCGGTAATACTGCAAGAGCTTTTGCAAAAGTGTGTTCCGACAATCAAATACCGCTACTTCTGGTAGTTCCGGAGGATAATCTCGATTCATTATGGTTTGGAGAGAAGATTAATAGTTGTGTAAAACTGATATGTACGCCAAAAGGGTCAGATTACTTCGATGCAATTGACCTGTCCAACAAGATATGCAAATCTCCCCTCTTTTTCGAGGAGGGAGGAGCCAGAAATGTAGCCCGCAGAGATGGGATGAGTACCACCGTACTCTCTGCTGCAACATTCATAGGTAAAATACCCCAATACTACTTTCAGGCAGTTGGCAGTGGCACGGGAACCATTGCTGCGTGGGAAGCCAATCTGCGGCTGATAGAGGATGGCAGATTCGGAGACAATAAAATGGTACTTATTCCTTCACAGAATTCTCCTTTCACCCCGATGTACGATGCATGGAAACAGAACAGCCGTACAATTACCTATGCAGACGAAGAGCAGGCCCGCAGAGACGCACTTACTATCGTTGCAAAGGTACTCTCAAACAGAAGGCCTCCATACGGTGTTCCGGGTGGTCTCTTTGACGCACTTACCGATACTGGTGGTGATATGGAAAAGGTTGACAATAAAGAGCTTCAGGCTGCGCTTGAGATGTTTGAGCAATATGAGGGGATAGACATTCATCCGGCCTCTGCCGTAGCTTTGGCAGGAATGATTAAATCTCTGGAATCAGGTAAGGTTGAAAGAGATGCAATTATTATGTTAAATATTACCGGAGGCGGAGAGGAGAGATTCCGTAAAGATTTTTCTGTCAATTATTTATTGCCCAATCTTATAATAGACAACAATCAGGATCAGCTTACAATTATTAATAAATCTGAATCACTTTTTAACCTGACAGATAGAATTAATTAGTACATTTGCCGGTCATTTTAATACCGGGAGTATGAAATTCTCCATCAGTCAGGTTTTCAAACCAGAATTTTTTGAGATACTTTTAAACCGTAAGTACGACAAAAAGACCTTCTTATCCGATTTTGTCGCCGGTGTAATTGTTGGCATCATTGCCCTGCCTCTTGCAATTGCTTTTGGTATTGCATCGGGGGTTACCCCTCAGCAAGGTCTAATTACAGCCATCGTAGCAGGGCTCCTCACTTCTCTTTTCGGGGGTTCGAAATTTCTTATCGGCGGACCAACAGGTGCGTTTATTGTAATTGTTTACGGCATTGTAAGTCAGTATGGTATAACAGGGTTGATAGTTGCCACAACTATAGCCGGAGTCATCCTTATTCTTATGGGGCTCTTTAAGCTGGGCTCAATTATTAAGTTTATCCCCTATCCCATTGTGGTTGGTTTTACAAGCGGAATAGCCGTAGTTATCTTCTCGACACAGATAGCCGATCTCCTGGGTATGAGAATTGATAATATCCCTGCAGATTTCGTTTTAAAATGGGGTGCATATTTTAAGAATTTCAATTCGGTTAACCTGTATGAGACTGCTTTGGGTCTGTTATCGCTGCTTATAATTATTTTATGGCCCAAAGTGACCCGTAAGGTTCCGGGCTCTTTAATTGCAATAATCGCCGGAACATTGCTGGCACTGGCTGCCGGAAGTTTGGCAGGCAAAGAATTAGCAACCATAGGCACCAAATTTCCATCTCTTGCAGAGGGTGTCTCACTGCCAAAACCTCAGCTGCCCAACCTCAGTTTCAGTATGATAAGGTCTCTTTTTCAACCGGCCATTACAATTGCCATTCTTTGTGCCATAGAGTCGCTTCTTGCTGCTATGGTGGCAGATGGCGTCACCGGAAAGAGACACGACTCAAATACCGAGCTCATAGGACAGGGAATCGCCAATATTGTAACACCACTTTTTGGAGGAATACCTGCCACGGGTGCCATTGCAAGGACTATGGCAAATATTAACAATGGAGGTAAAACTCCTGTTGCCGGCATTATTCACGCTATTGTACTCCTGCTCATATTCCTCTTTTTTATACCCTATGCCGTTTACATACCACTGGCAACCCTGGCTGCAATATTGATAATTGTAGCATACAATATGAGTGAGTGGCGGACTTTTCTTTATCTTCTCAGGGGGCAGAAATCGGACATTGCCGTGCTGCTCATAACCTTCTTTCTTACTGTTATAATAGACCTTACAGTTGCCATAGAGGTTGGAGTGGTTCTGGCGGTCATTCTGTTTGTCAGGAGAGTCTCCGAAACCTCTACTGTTAAAGTAATTGGAGAAAGTTATATACCGGGTAACGAAAATGATGAGGTGTCGGGTGACCTGGATATGGTATCTATACCCAAAGGTGTTGAGATATACGAAATTGACGGCCCGTTTTTCTTTGGCCTGGCAAGTAAGCTCGATGAAATAGACCGCGAATCGCACAATAGAATTAAGGTGCGGATAATACGAATGAGACATGTGCCCTTTATTGACTCTACCGGTTTGAACAATCTTAGAAATCTATGGAAAAGATCGCGTAAAGAGCGTATTCAGATAATTCTTTCGGGTGTAAATCCAAGGGTTATGAGGACAATGTCAAAATCGGGTTTCATTAATGAGATTGGAAGAGAGAATGTACTTCCACACATACAGCTTGCTTTGGAAAAGGCGGGAGAGATTGTACGAAAAAGCGAAAGTTCAAAAATAAACAATACTTATTTCAATGTCAGGTAATCCCTTTAAAGATGCCCCAAAAAGCAGAGGTGTTGTTTTAATCTTTGCAGCTAACATACTTTTTGCAATCAACATGCCTGTATCCCGCTCATTGACTCCGGATTGGCTGCACCCTCTTGCGCTGTCATTCCTGAGAATCTCTTTTGCATGGATATCATTTCATATTCTGTCACTTTTAATGGTAAAGAGAGTAAGGTTTACCTTTCATGAGCATCTTCGCCTTCTTTTGTGCGGCTTTTTGGGAACAGCGGCAAATCAGATATCCTTTATTACCGGTCTTGCCAGAACTTCACCTGTTGATGCATCACTGATTATTACGGTAACCCCAATTCTTACAATGTTGTTTGCCGCTTTAATAATCAAGGAACCAATTACATTTAAGAAGGTTGCAGGTGTATTTGCCGGGCTTACGGGTGCTTTTTTAATCCTTTACAACTCTCATAATGTAGCCGGCTCACTTACTACAGGTACCCTGAAGGGGAATCTTATTGTTCTTGTCAGCAGCTTTGTTTTTGCTCTATATCTGGTAGTTGTAAGACCTCTGATGCTAAAGTATCCGCCTGTAGAGGTTATGAAGTGGAGTTTTTTGTACGGAACGGTAATGGCAGCTCCGTTTTGTATAAAGCATCTGGGATTTAAACCCGGTGCCGATACCGTTCAGTACCTTCAGCTTGGTTACACACTGGTTTTTGGAACCTTTATCTCGTACCTGCTGGTATCACTTTCTCAGAAGTTGCTGAGACCAACAACGGTAAGCATGTTCAACTATGTTCAGCCGCTTATTGCATCATTTATAGCCATTGTAATTGGACAGGATGTTTTCAACTGGAACAAACCCCTCTCCTCGATTCTTATTTTTACCGGAGTCTATCTGGTGATTAAATCAAAATCGAAAGAGGATATCGAGTGTGCAGCTAAGGGAGTTAACGGACAGTAATTACCTGTGGTTTACTCTCATTTTTAAGACGGTCCAAAGCAGTAACGGCAATCTTTACCCCTTTCATTCTGCCTGTTGTATAACTTGTGGTATTGACAATATCAAATATTGCAGATGGATCATCAAGATTAACCTCTGTGTTTATGTCAAATTTATAGATTACATAAAACTGAGGGACATTCATAGGGTCATTCTCATCGGGAGTATCCCATTTGAGCGTTTTTCTGCTGTAAACCAAATTTTTAACAGGTGCCGGGGCAATGGTGTCTATATTTCTGTAGAGTGGTATCAATGCCGGATATCTCTGGTAACTGTTTTTGAGAGAGTCCGATAGCTTTTTTTGTCCGGGAAACCCCAGTCCGCTCCACCATATATTCCCATGAATGTCCGGATTCTCTCTTACCATTCCCATTTTTCTGTAAAGTTGATTGACAATGTCTCCGTTTCTGTTTCTTATATCGGTCTGATTCCATATGCTCTGCCCAATATATAAGTTTACTCCGTGATTGTTTTTAGACCACCACTCTATCAATGGAGCATAATCGGCTCTGGCGTGTCCTATTTCCCAGTATAACTGTGGTGCATTATAGTCGATCCAACCCTCTTTTGTCCATAACAGTATATCTGCAAAAAGGTCATCGTAATTGGTCTGCAGAGCTTTTGATGCAGAGCCGCGGGGGTCAACAGCATCATTTCTCCACACTCCAAACGGACTTATACCAAACTTAACCCAGGGTTTTACCGATTTAATAACCTCATTAAGCTCCCTAACAAGTATGTTTACATTATTGCGCCTCCAGTTGTCCTTGTCAAATTTGTCGAATCCATCCTTATGATGATACTTTTTAAATGTTTCATCGTCTGGAAACTCTTGATATGGTACTCTGTAGGGGTAGAAGTAATCGTCAAAATGCACAGCATCCGCATCGTATCGGGTAACAAAGTCTCTAATCACCTCTATTGTGTGCTCTCTTGACCCGGGCTGTCCGGGGTCGAAATAGATCTGGTTGCCGTAACTTACAAACAAGTGGGGCTTTTTAAAGTAGATATGATTTGCCGACAAAACCTCATTCCTGTTGGATGTAACCCTGTAAGGATTAAACCAGGCGTGAAGCTCCATCCCTCTTTTATGAGACTCTTCAATTATAAATTGTGTGGGATCGAAAAACGGCTCCGGTGCTCTGCCCTGTTCACCGGTTATGAATCTGCTCCAGGGTTCGATATCAGAGACAAACATTGCATCTGCCTGAGGCCTTACCTGAAAAATGACTGCATTCATATTCAGCTCCTTGAAGAGATCGAGATAGAATATTATATCTTTTTTAATCTCCTGCGTAGTCATATTGCGCCAGGTTCTGTTTACTACAGTTGGAAACCAGGCACCTCTGAACTCTCTTTTGGGAGGGTTCTGTGCATTAACTCCTGTGTTAAAAAGCAGGAGGCTAACTGTTATCAGTAGTATTAAACTCCTCATATCTCAAAAATTTAAGTAGTCCTTCGGTACTCTCTTCAAGTATATCCAAAACTCTCTCAAATCCCTCTGCACCTCCGTAGTATGGATCAGGTACTTCATTCACTCTGCCATTGCCAAAATCTGTCATTTTAACTATGTTAGCGTCTAGTGAATTTGCGGCAGATAGTCGTTTTAACTCTTTAATATTGTAGTTATCCATGCCGATAACTATATCAAATTTAACAAAATCTGACGAGGGAACAACTTTTCTTGAAATGGAAGTTATTTTGTAGCCCCTTAATGAGGCGTGTCTTATCATTCTAACATCGGCTCTCTCACCGTTGTGATATCCGTTTAAACCGGCTGAATCTATAAAGAATTTATCTTCCAGACCCAGCTCTTTAACCTTTGCCGTAAAAATTGCCTCAGCCGCAGGTGAGCGGCATATATTTCCAAGGCAAACAAACAATACTCCTATCCTGCCCTGTTGCTTCATAGAGTTATTTTTTTCTTTTTTCTGCTGCCAGGCGTTCTGTCAGTAACGGAACTATTGTTGTGACATCACCTACAATGCCCAGATCGGATACCTGAAATATAGGTGCATATTTATCTTTGTTAATTGCAACAATGTAATCGGACTCCTCCATTCCCGCAAGGTGTTGTACAGCCCCCGAAATACCAAAGGCAAAATACAAATTGGGCCTTACGGTTTTACCTGTTTGCCCCACTTGTCTGTCGTGAGATACTACTCCTGCATCAACCATGGCTCTCGATGCCGAAATCTCGGCATTGAGTACTTTGGCAAGCTCCTTAAGCTTTCTGATACCTGAAGTTCCTGCTCCTCTTCCACCCGAAACCAGAATTTTTGCATCGGTAATATCTATCTTTCCCCTCTGCTCTTTAACACTCTCCACCAGCTTAACTCTAAACTTTGTTGTATCGAAAACCGGCGAAAATTCTATAATCTCTCCTCTGCGCTCTTTATCTGCCTCCATCCTTCTCATTACACCCGGCCTTACAGTTGACATCTGGGGACGGTGCTCCTTACAAACTATTGTTGCCATTAGATTTCCTCCAAAAGCGGGACGGGTCATAAGCAGTGTTCCGTCTTCGGATATCTCCAGTTTAGTACAGTCGGCAGTAAGTCCTGTGCTGAGTCTGGCAGATAGTCTTGGGCCAAGATCTCTGCCGATTGTGGTTGCTCCTATAAGCAGTACTGATGGTTTGTAAACTTCAACTGCCTGAAAAATGGCCTGAGTGTACTGTTCGGATAAATACTCTTTAAGCTCTGCAGAGTCGATACATATAACCTTGTCTGCTCCGTACTCTATAAGTTCCTGACACTGATTGCCAATCTGATAACCCGGAAAAAGTGCCACAACTTTTTGCCCGGTTGAGTTTGCAAGATCTCTGGCCTTACCCAGCAGTTCAAGAGCAACCGACTGAATAATACCCTCTCTTTGTTCAATAAATACATATATGTCTTTGTATAAATTAATATCCATTTCTCAGAAGAATTAAATTATGAATCTCTCTTTTAACTTGGAAATAATTATTCCAACCGCCTCTTCGGCATCTACCTCAAACTGTTCTCCCGAACTTTTAACCCCTTTGGAGAATGCTTTGTGAACTTTGGTGGGTGAACCTTTAAGACCCAGTTTCCACTCCTGAACATCAATCTCCGAAGCACCCCACAACTCAATCTCTCTCTCAACTGCATCTACAATTCCGTTAACTGACATATATCTTGGCTTATTAGCCGATGAAAGGACGGTTATAAGCAGCGGTGAGGCAGATTGTAACACCTGGTATCCCTCCTCTGTCTCTCTTTTGACTGTAAAGAGATTTTCTCCGTCAAATTGAACATCTGTAACATACGAAATATGCGGTATATCAAGATGTTCTGCTATCTGTGGCCCTACCTGTGCGGTATCGCCGTCTATTGCCTGACGCCCCGCAATAATAAGATTCCACTCCATTTTCCTTAGAGCGGCAGCCAGTACATTGGAGGTTGCCAAAGTATCGGCTCCTGCAAATTTTCTGTCTGTGAGCAATAGAGCATCATCTGCCCCCATAGCAAGTGCCTCTCTCAATATATCGTCTGCCTGGGGAGGCCCCATGGTAATAACCGTAACATGACAACCGAATTTATCCTTTAGCGAAAGTGCCATCTCCAGACCACTTTTATCATCGGGGTTCATAATACTTGGAACACCCTCCCTGATAAGTGTGCCGGTTACAGGGTTTATCTTTATCTCAGTGGTGTCGGGCACCTGTTTAATACATACTACAATCTTCATCAATCAACTATTTTTATCTCACAATCACTATCTGTAAATTTTTGATGCTATCACCATTCTCTGAACCTCCGAGGTCCCTTCGTAGATCTCTGTGATCTTTGCATCTCTCATCATACGCTCAATTGGGTATTCCCGGGTATAACCATAACCTCCATGAAACTGCAATGCTTTGGTAGTTACCTCCATGGCAGTCTCCGATGCAAATAGTTTTGCCATTGCTGCATCGGCAGAGTAAGATACTCCGGAGTCTTTTTTAAAGGCAGCAGACCTAACCAGAAGTCTTGCCGCCTCTGTTTTTGTATGAAGGTCGGCCATCTGAAACTGTGTGTTTTGGAATGCGGATATCGATCTGCCGAACTGTTTACGCTCCTGCGTATATTTAATGGTTTCGTCCATGGCCCCCTGAGCTATACCAAGTGCCTGTGCAGCAATACCTATTCTGCCTCCGTCGAGAGTTTTCATAGCTATGCTGAAACCTCCGCCAACCTTTCCAAGAAGATTCGATTTTGGTATTCTGCAGTTCTCAAATATCAGCTCACAGGTTGCCGAACCTCTTATGCCAAGCTTCAGCTCCTTTTTACCGACAGTGAAACCGGGGCGGTCTGCTTCAACTATAAAAGCTGAAATGCCCTTCACTCCCTGTGATTTGTCGGTCATTGCCAATATTATGTAAATATGGGCATAACCGGCATTTGTGATAAAAATTTTTGTTCCGTTAATAACATAATCATCACCATCTTCAACTGCTGTAGTCTGCTGAGCAGATGCATCTGTACCGGCATTCGCCTCGGTAAGCCCGAAAGCTCCAAGCCACTCTCCGCTGCACAGCTTTGGAAGATACTTCTGTTTCTGTTCTTCATTACCCTGTTCAAGAATAGGTGCAACACACAATGATGTATGAGCCGAAACTACTAC
>CAZPFI010000068.1:0-10855 GCA_964585795.1 uncultured Muribaculaceae bacterium
CCAATACCACCCATAAATAATGATACAAAAAAGAGAACCCTCATTATAACCACATCTACATTTAGATAGAGTGCCAGTCCGCTGCACACTCCGCCTATCATTTTGTCTTCGGAATCTCTATAGAGCTTCTTGGACGATGTTGTGGTAAAACCCTGTTCTCCCTTAATTCCAAAATCTTCCTCCATCGGATGGCCATCCGGCATACCCAACTGAGATATTATTTTGTTAACCATCGTAAGATTTACAACCTCCAGCTTAGAACCCAGCTCCTCCGTAAAAAGTTCTGCTATTCTCTGCTCGAGATCTTCCATTACGTCTGCCGACTGAAATCCCATTCCGGTTCTCTCTTTGAACTTTGTGAGATAAAGACTCAATTTCTGATAAGCGTCCTCGTCAATAACAAAACTTCTGCCGCCTATACCAACTGTAACCACTTTTTTCATCTGTTTTTAATTTTTACCCTATTTAATTTAATATAGAATTTGGTACTGCAAATATATATACTTTATTTAATACCTTGTTTCGCATAGTACTAAAATTTTTTACAAAAAAGCCCGTTACTTGCGTAACGAGCTGATATTCTGCTAGAAAAATTTTTACAAATTTACTCTGCCGGCGATGTAGGTGTGGGCATAACAGGAAATTCGGGCTGTCCCTGAACAGGTGCCTGGCTCTCTATCCTCTCCTGAATTGCACTTTGTCTTTGAGTTTTTCCGGTTGAAACAAATGCTGTGGCAAGTACACAAAGAACAAGAATGGTTATTGCCAATGTCCAGGTTGCCTTTTCAAGGAAGTCGGCAGTCTGACGCACTCCGAAAGTTTGATTGCCCGATGCAAAATTTGCAGCTAACCCACCACCTTTTGAGTTTTGTACCAAAACAACCAGGGTTAGTAAAATACTTGCGATAACTATGAGAATAGCGATTACTGTATACATAATGTCATAGGTTATATTTGTTCTTAATCTCTTTTACAAGGGTGGCAAAGTAACTACTTTTTTCCGGATATAGCAAAATTAGTTTAGCATAAACATCTAACGCTCTTTTGTGAAAGCCCTGCTCCATATATATGTTTGCAAGGGTTTCGGTATAAAACTCCGAATCGTCAAAGAGTTCTGCTGTGTCAATTTCGGATAGACCAATCGGCTGTGATTCTCTGTTCAAAATTGAACTTTTAAGTAGTGAGGGCTTCTCAACAATAAAGCTATCAACCGGTTTATTTTTATCAAGCTCCAACTCCTCAAGCTCTTTTCTTGAAAAGTAGTCACCTCCGACCAGTACAATCCTTGGCACATGTCCGGGGATAAGATCAAACATCTCTTCAAGAATATACTCCTGTCCCTCTTCAATCTCAAGAATCTCATCATTTGCTTTATTATCAAGACTCTCTTTTTCAGTTATCATCTCAACTTCTTGAGCAATCTCCTCCTCTGAAATTATCTCCTTTATCTCCTCTCTCTCTCCAATTACTTCCTCTATCTCAATTGTCTTAACCTCTTCTTTATCAGCAACATCCTCTTTACTTATTCTATACAGTTTTGCTCTTGAAAATATATGTGATGCGGTTTTTGTCAGATAAACCCCGGATGTATCCAGCCCCATCTCCTTAAGCTTACTGTATATATCCAGATATCCTGCAGAGAACCAGGGGTATCTGCTCACATATTTTTCCAGCGTTGAAAGGTTTGGATTTGACATTTTACCAATTTGCTACCGTTGCGTTAAATATCTCTTCTACAAGTTTTTCTACAATACTGTCCACCAATCTCGCCTCAACTGCATCAAGGGATGTTGTTGAGGGGTAGTCCTCAAATGCAGCGAAGTTTTTTTCAAAATTCTCGTGAGGATACTTCTCGTTTGTAAATATAATCTTTACCGTGACGGTCAATCTGTTCTGGGCTGCAATCTCCTGAGCGGTAACAGCTATTGATGTTGTTTCGTAACTCATTATCTGCCCCTCTACCTTGAGGTCTCCTCCATCACCAAGAAGTGATAGTTTGGTTAGTCTCCTGTATTTCTCTTTAAGCTCCTCCGTAAGGTTGCTGCTCAGAGTAGGATTTATCCTCATAGCTCTGTTTTCTATATTATAGACTGTTATGGATTTTACATCCGGAGCAATAGAGGTCCCCGAAAAGGAGTAAATTCCACAAGAGCTCAATAATACCGTAAGTGTAAATATAATCAGAATTTTCTTCATCTGTTTGTTTTGCAATTTTTTGTTCTACAAATCGAGGTTCAACTCTTTGATTTTTCTGTAAAGAGTTCTCTCCGATATACCCAGCTCTGCCGCAGCAAGTTTCCTTTTACCTCCGTTTTTCTCCAATGCTTTTTTAATAAGGTCGGCACTTACATGGTGAATAGAGAGCGTCTGGGGTAATGTGTCCTCTTCATAATCAACAACTGATGTCTCTTCGATGTCATTTTCTGCTTCACTCCCCTGAACGAGTTTGCCTCCGGTGGTAAATCCGTCGTTGTCAACCTTGCTCTTAAGCTCCTCAACCTCCTGTCGCAGCTGATATAGTATCTTGAAAATAATGTCTCTGTCACTTAAATACTCACTCCCGTGTCCCTCTGTTTTAACCGGAAGAATATTAGGAGGATCCTGCGGAAGGTATTTGTTTAGCAGGTCGGGGGGAATCAGTCTGTTGTGCTCAATAACCGAAATCTGCTCTGCAATACTTTTAAGCTGCCTCACATTGCCGGGCCACCTGTAGTTTTCCAGCATCTGTACGGCATCCGGGGTGAGTTTTATTGGAGGCATCTTGTACTTGTCGGCAAAGTCAAGTGCAAATTTCTTAAACAAAAGATGTATATCCTCTCTCCTCTCTCTCAGTGGAGGAACGACTATGGGAACTGTATTGAGGCGGTAAAAAAGATCCTCTCTGAAACGGCCGTTATCAATGGCCTTTTGTAATTTAACATTTGTTGCTGCTATAACTCTTACATCGGTTTTCTGAACTTTGGAAGAGCCCACCTTAATAAACTCTCCGGATTGAATTACCCTTAAAAGGCGTACCTGGGTTGAAAGCGGCAGTTCTGCCACTTCGTCAAGGAAAAGAGTTCCGCCGTTGGCAACTTCAAAGTATCCCTTCCTGGTTTCGAATGCTCCTGTAAATGAACCTTTCTCATGACCAAAAAGCTCCGAGTCAATGGTCCCCTCCGGAATTGCGCCACAGTTTACCGCAATATACTGGTTGTGTTTACGGGGACTGTTTATATGTATTATCTGCGGTATAACCTCTTTGCCAACTCCACTCTCTCCTGTAATGAGTACAGAAAGGTCGGTTGCCGCTACCTGAACAGCAATTTCAAGTGCTCTGTTAAGCACCTGGTTGTCCCCTATAATATCAAATCTTTGTTTTATTGATCTTAGATCCATAGCACACAAAAATAGATAAAATTTATACCTTTGAGAAATTTACGGATATAAAATGGATTTACTGGCCGTTATCCCTGCAAGGTATGCCTCTTCGAGATTTCCGGGTAAACCTCTGGCAATAATCTCAGGCAAAACAATGATTGAGAGGGTATATTCACAAAGTTGTATGGCTTTTGACAATGTATATGTAGCAACCGATCACCCGCTGATATATGAGACAATTACAAAATCGGGGGGAAATGCTGTTATGACATCCGAATCTCATATTAACGGAACCAGCAGGGTTCTGGAGGCGATGTATAAGGTTGAAGAGATTCATGGATGCAAATGTAAAATTGTAATTAATATACAGGGTGATGAACCATTTATTGAGCCGGCACAGCTTAATGAACTTCACCGCTGTTTCAGCAATCCGCAGACACAGATTGCCACGCTGGCCCACAAAGTAACAGACATAGACGAACTGCTCTCTCCCGATGTTGTAAAGGTGGTGTTTAACAGTGCAGGAGAAGCTCTCTTTTTCAGCCGCTCTCCCATTCCTTATAACCGGGAAATCCCTAAAGAGGAGTGGTGCGCTAAAGGACAATATTTCAAACATATAGGGCTCTATGGGTATCGTCGCGAAACATTAATTGCAATATCTTCGCTAAACACTTCGCCTCTGGAAAATGCAGAAAAACTGGAGCAGCTAAGATGGCTTGAAAATGGTATAAAAATTGTGGTGGCAGAAACGATGCACCCCTCATACTCCGTAGATACTCCCGGAGATATTGAACAATTGAGGGCTAAAGGAGTTATATAACATAGATTTATTAAAGATTTTTGTATATTTGCACTAATGGGGACGCCTGTAATGGCTTAATAAAACAGAATGATTAAACAACTAAATATATTTCAGATGAAAAAAAACCTATTTAAAATCCTGGCAGTTGCCATCCTGGGTGTTTCAATGGTATCTTGCAGCAACCCTTCTAAGATGGCTAAAAATGCTCAGCTGGTAAGCGTTGAGAGCAACCCTAAAATTCTTGAAGTAGTTGCTAATGAAATTACAGCAACCTACACAATGAACTTCCCTGAAAAGTATTTCCATCCAAGAGCAATTCTGGAAGTTGTTCCTGTATTGGTTTACCAGGGTGGAGAAGTTGCCGCTCCTGCATTCAAATTACAGGGAGAGAAGGTTACCGATAACTTCCAGCCGATATTCTCAACCGGAGGCAGAGCCAGCAACACTGTAAAGTTTGCATATAAGCCCGGTATGGAAAAATCTCACCTGGAACTAAGAGTTGCCGTTTGGAATAAACTTAAGAAGTATGATTTCCCTGCTCCTTACAAACTTGCAGACGGTGCAAACACAACTTACATGCTGGTACACACCGACGGAGAAACTGCAATTGCGCCTAATAACTATCAGAAAGTTATTCGTGAAAAGAAAGAGACACAAATTCTTTACACAATAAACAGTGCCGCAGTTCGTCCAAGAGAACTTACAAAAGCCGAGATTAAGGAGTTTGAACAATTCCTCGCAAAAGTTGAACAAGACGAAAGAAGAGAGGTTAAAAGCACAGATATAGTAGCATACGCTTCTCCTGACGGCCCTACAAAACTCAACACCAATCTTTCGGCACAGCGTGGTTCAACAGCAAGAACTGCGTTTGACAGGATAACAAAAAATGTTCCTGTTACTGCTCCTATAAATGTTGAGACAATTGCAGAAGACTGGGAAGGTTTCCAGGAGCTGGTTGCTGCTTCCAATATTCAGGACAAGGAGCTTATTCTCCGCGTTCTTTCGATGTACAGCGACCCTATGGTTCGTGAAAGGGAGATAAGGAATATGTCTGTTGTGTTCAAAACGCTTGCAGATAAAATCCTTCCGGAACTTAGAAGAGCAAGAATGATTGCAAATGTAGATTATACAAACTATACAGATGAGGAGCTTAAAGAGCTTGCAGCAACCAATATCGAGATTATGGATCTTGAGGCGCTTCTATATACTGCTACACTGGTTAAAGATTATGATGCTAAAGTTGCTCTCTACAAAAAAGCAGGTGACAAGTTTAAGTGCGACCGCGCATACAACAACCTTACAGCAATAGCTCTTAACGCTGGCAAACTTGCAGATGCAAAAGCTGCTCTTGCCAAAGTTTCAAGCAAAAACTCTGCATACTACTATAACAATGCAGGTGTAATTGCACTTCGCGACAAGGATTTCAAAACAGCAGGAGAGATGTTTGCCAAGTCCGATCTTAAAGAGGCAAAATACAACTCTGCAATTCTTGACATTCTCAACGGTAAATATACAGAGGCAGCCAATAAACTTGCAGGTTCAAAGAGTGAAAATGAAGGCCTTGCTTTCATCCTCACAAATCAGCTTGACAAAGCATCAGCAGCAATCACATGCAAATGCGCTCACGCTGCTTACATGAGAGCAATTATTGCTGCACGCAAGGGAGATCTTACCGAAGTTGGAAAACAACTCGAAATCGTTTACAAAAACGAAGCTCTTAAGGCTCGTGCACAAACTGACATAGAGTTTGCAAAATTCAGAGAATAACATTCCTGAACAAGTATAAAACAGAAGTGACCGGGAGTTTTCCGGTCACTTTTTTTATTGCCTTTGTTATCTGCTGCGCAAGGTGTACAGCCCGGAAAATCCTCCCCACCTACGGCGGGTCCCCTCCCTTTTCGGGAGCCAAAGTTTTCCTTGGCTGTCACCTGCACAGCAGATAATAGTAAAGAAAAACCCTGAAAACTTATTGGTGATTTTAGTCAAGTTTAAGCACCGCCATAAACGCACTTTGTGGCACCTCCACATTGCCTACCTGCCTCATCCGTTTCTTGCCTTTCTTCTGTTTTTCAAGCAGTTTGCGTTTCCGGGATATGTCGCCGCCGTAACATTTGGCCGTAACATCTTTCCTGACCGCCTTTACAGTCTCACGGGCAATTATTTTTGAGCCGATTGCTGCCTGAATGGCAATGTCGAACTGCTGACGGGGAATAAGCTCCTTAAGCTTTTCACACATTCTGCGGCCAAAGTCGTAAGCGTGGTCGCGATGAATAAGAGAGGAGAGAGCATCCACCTGTTCGCCGTTTAGAAGTATATCCAGCTTTACAAGACTGGCCTCTTTGTAACCTGTAATATGATAGTCGAAAGAGGCATAACCTCTTGAAACCGACTTAAGTTTATCGTAAAAGTCAAAAACAATTTCGGAGAGAGGCATGTCAAAATTGAGTTCCACCCTTTCACTGGTCAAAAAATGCTGACTGATTAAGGTTCCCCTTTTGTCGAGGCACAACTTCATAATAACTCCAAAATACTCCGACTTGGAGATTATCTGAGCCCTTATGTATGGCTCCTCTATATAGTCGATGAGAGTAGGGGCCGGTAATCCGGAGGGGTTATGAACATCCATTATCTCAGACTGTGTGGTATATACCTTATATGATACATTTGGCACGGTAGTGATAACATCCATGTCAAATTCGCGGTAGAGCCGCTCCTGAACAATCTCCATGTGCAGCAATCCAAGGAATCCGCAACGGAAGCCAAATCCAAGAGCCAGGGATGACTCCGGCTCAAACACCAGAGAGGCATCATTGAGCTGAAGCTTCTCCAATGAGCTTCTAAGGTCTTCGTATTCATCTGCCTCTACAGGATACAGCCCTGCAAAAACCATTGGTTTAACCTCCTCAAATCCTGCAATAGAGCCGGTGCACGGGCGGTCTCTGTGAGTAATTGTGTCTCCCACCTTTACCTCACTTGCCGTCTTTATGCCCGAAATAATGTATCCTACATCACCTGTTTTCACCTCACCGGTTGGAACCATCTTTAAACGCAGCTTACCAACCTCGTCTGCCTCATACTCCTTTCCTGTGTTGAAAAACTTAACCTTATCTCCCTTCTTAATAACTCCGTTCTCTACCTTGAAGTATGCGATTATCCCTCTGAAAGAGTTAAAGACAGAATCAAAAATAAGCGCCTGAAGAGGAGCACTTTCATCTCCTTTAGGAGCCGGTATTCTCTCGACAATGGCTTCGAGAATCTCAGGAACACCTACACCTGTTTTTGCACTGGTTAGTAAAATGTCATCACTATCACAACCGATAAGGTCAACAATCTGATCCTTAACCTCCTCTATCATAGCAGCATCCATGTCAATTTTGTTGAGTACCGGAATAATTTCCAGGTTGTGATTGATGGCAAGATACAAATTAGAGATGGTTTGAGCCTGTATCCCCTGAGAGGCATCAACTACCAGCAGGGCTCCTTCGCATGATGCAATTGCCCGTGAAACCTCATAGGAAAAATCGACATGCCCGGGTGTATCTATAAGGTTGAGGATATACTTCTCTCCTTTATACTCATAGTCCATCTGTATAGCGTGACTCTTAATGGTAATCCCCTTCTCTTTCTCCAGATCCATCGAATCCAGCACCTGATTGTCCATATCCCTCTCGGTAAGGGTATGGGTACATTCCAGCAACCTGTCGGCCAGAGTACTTTTACCATGGTCTATATGTGCAATAATACAAAAGTTCCTTATATGCTTCATTTTACAGCCGGAGAGTTAATTAGGGTGCAAAGATAAAAATAATTCCAAAATTATGAGTTTGGTGCTATCTTTGTGTCATTACTATACAATTTTTAAAAAAAGGAAATGACCCTTAAAGAAGCAGATAACCAAAAAGATAGATTGGCAAAAACAGCTACGCAGGTAAGGCGCGATATCATCAGGATGGTAAGTGCAGCCGGTTCGGGACACCCTGGCGGATCGATGAGCAGTACTGATTTTCTTACTGTTCTCTTTTTTGAAGAGATGAATCACTCCCCGGCAGAGTGGAGCAGAGACGGAAAGGGACGAGATATGTTTTTCCTTTCGCCGGGGCACCTCTCCCCTGTATTCTACAGCGTTCTTGCCCGTAGCGGATACTTCTCCCCGGAGGAGATTTCAACATACCGTAAAATGGGTGCCCGGCTTCAGGGACATCCGTCAACAGACAAGGGCCTTCCGGGTGTACATGTGGCGTCGGGTTCTCTGGGACAGGGGTTGTCGGTGGCGTGTGGTGCAGCACTTGCCAAAAGGGTAAATAGTGATAAGAATTTTGTGTATGTCCTTTTAGGCGACGGAGAGAGTGAGGAGGGACAGGTATGGGAAGCGGCACTCTTTGCAGCTCACAACAGACTGGACAGACTTGTTGCAATGACAGACTGGAACGGCCAGCAGATAGACGGACCTGTAGAGTCGATTCTGAATCTTGGTGATCTGGAGGCAAAATGGAGGGCCTTCGGCTGGGAGACTATCACTGTTGATGGTCACAACATCGATGAGATACTGGGTGCTTTTCGTAAGGTAAAAGTTAATGCAGATAACGGTATGCCAAAGATGCTTCTTATGAAAACAGAGATGGGCAAAGGGGTCGATTTTATGCAGGGTACTCATGAGTGGCATGGCAAGGCTCCAAACAAAGAGCTTACAGACAGAGCACTAAGCCAGTTGGAGGAGACAATCGGAGACTATTGATTTATCAAAAATTAACAAACAGAATGTTAACTGAAAAGTATATAAACAGCGGAAATGTTGATACCCGTTCGGGTTTTGGAGAAGGACTCCTTGAGGCCGGGCGAAAAAACAGTGAGGTGGTTGCCCTGTGTGCCGATCTTACCGGCTCTCTTAAAATGGATGCATTCGCCAATGAGTTTCCCGGGAGATTTTTCCAGTGCGGGATTGCTGAAGCAAATATGGTAGGCACTGCGGCAGGGATGGCCATTTGCGGTAAAATTCCTTACATTGGTTCATTTGCATCTTTTCTCACAGGCCGTGTTTACGACCAGGTTCGTCAGTCTGTTGCTTATTCCCAGGCAAATGTAAAAATTTGCGCTTCGCACGCAGGAATAACCCTTGGTGAAGACGGCGCCACACATCAGATGATGGAAGACATTGGGCTCATGAGGATGTTACCGGGTATTACAGTGATAAATCCCTGTGATTTTAATCAGACAAAAGCAGCTGCAATTGCTATTGCAGAACACTACGGCCCTGTTTATCTGCGTTTTGGCAGGCCTGCTGTTCCCAATTTCACCCCGGCTGATATACCTTTTGAGATTGGAAAAGCAATTCTTATGAACCCCGGAAGCGATGTTACAATTTTTGCTACAGGTCACCTTGTGTGGGAGGCCATTGAGGCAACTATACAACTTGCCGCACAAGGAGTCTCCGCAGAGCTTGTAAATATTCATACAATTAAACCTATTGACCAAAATGCTGTCATAGAATCGGCAACCAAAACCGGTGCAGTAGTTACTGCCGAAGAGCACCTGATAGCAGGGGGCATGGGAGAGCTGATTGCAGGTATTTTATCTGCAAACAAACCTGTTCCTGTTGAGTTTGTTGCTGTTGACAACATTTTTGGGCAAAGCGGCAAACCGGCAGAACTAATGAAGGAGTATAAACTGACATCAGTTGATATTGTTTTGGCAGCCAAAAGAGCAATAGAGAGAAAACCATAAACCAATTAAATGGACGATAAGGATCTCCTGGAACTGTTTAAAGAGGAGGGAAAAGAGAATTATGCCTTTAACCTTATCATTGATAAATACTCCGAGCGGTTATACTGGCATATTCGCAAACTTGTTGCCTCCCACGATGATGCAAACGACCTGCTGCAGGAGACTCTTGTAAAGGCCTGGAAAGCTCTTCCCGATTTTCGTTCAGAGTCTAAACTATACACCTGGTTATATAGGATTGCAACAAACGAGTCTCTCACTTTCTTGAAACGGGCACGGCTAAAGGCCTTTTTTTCATTGAGTGACTACTCGCGTCAGCTGGAGAATCAACTTGAATCTGACCCCTATTTTAACGGAGATACAACACAAAGAATTTTTCATAAGGCAATTCTTAAGCTTCCCGAAAAACAGAGAACGGTTTTCACGCTGCGCTATTTCGAAGAGATGAAATACGAGGAGATTTCGGAGATTACCGGAACATCCGTCGGGGCGCTGAAGGCCTCGTACCATCATGCATTTCAAAAAATTCAGGAGTATTTAAAAGAGTCAGTTTAATCTTTTTGATATTTTAATAGTCAAATAGGTATGAAAGTAAAAAACGACATAGAGAATCCAAAGCTTAAAGAGAACCCATTTGTAGTTCCCGATGGATATTTTCAGGATGTGAAGATGTCTGTTACACAAAGAATATCAGCAGGTTCTGCAGAAAAGAGAGTAGGTTTCCTTACAGTTCTCAGGCCTCAGCTTGCTCTTGTTTCGGCATTCGTTATTGTGTTTTTGGCGGGGTATGCTGCATTTACATTTTTAACCCCCGGCACAAAACCCGATTATGTTAACGGCCTCTCTGCAAATTCGCAGTTTATTGAAGAAGGATTTCTGAGAACTACATTCATTGACTTTTTTGAAGATGATAACGAAAACCAGGTTGACGCGATTAATACCCTTAGCCAGAATGAGGTATTAAATTATTTAAGT
>CAZPFI010000069.1:0-10382 GCA_964585795.1 uncultured Muribaculaceae bacterium
GCTGTGTAGTTTCTATGAGTAAGTACAACGCCTTTTGGGTCTGCAGTGGTTCCGGATGTGTATGTAATGGTTGCTATATGGTCATTTTCAATAGATTTAGCAATAGAGTCGAAGGTATCTTCATTCGTTTCCAGATACTTAATCCCCTTCTCTACAACATCACCCACAAAAATTTCACCCGGCCTGTACTCCTCCAATTTGTCAAAAACTATAACAGTCTTTACAAGCGGAAGCTCATTAATAATCTCTCTTACTTTCTTAAGTTGTCTCTCGGAGGCCATTATCAGGGTAACCTCCGAATGCACCAGACGGAAAAGGAGATCGGAGCTCTCCTCTATCTTTATAGATATGGGAACATTGATTCCTCCGGCATAAAAGAGACCTAACTCTCCTATTATCCACCAGTTACGGCCTTCGGAAATTATTGAAGCGTGGCTTTTGGGAGTAAACCCCATAGAAGATAATCCGGCACCAAACTGCCTTGCCAACAATTTTGTCTCAGCAAATGTTGTTGGCAGGTACTTATCGGTTACCTTCTCCAGTAGCAGTGTTTTATCTGAGAACTTCTCTACCGATTCCTCAAACAAATCTATTATAGTTCTTTTTTTCATAGTGGTTAGGTTTATTTAATAAAGCAAAAATATACAATAAAAATCCATTTGCAGCCCAAAAAGCGCAATAATAGTGGTGATTTTTATATTAATTATGGTTAACGGGTATAAAATAAGAGAGAACTATCGCCATAACTTAAGAAACGAAAGTCGTTTTTTAGGGCGTAGTCGTATATTAACCTCCACTCTTTTCCCACAAAAGCAGATATAAGCAATAAAAGAGTGCTTTTAGGCTGATGGAAATTGGTTATCAGCACATCTGTGAGGTTAAATTTATATCCCGGTACAATAATTACCTCTGTCCTCCTCTCCAGATTATCTATTTTATTATTATCCATCCAGTTAATTAAAGCTTCAAGCGAGTCCGTTACACTTACTTCGTTACTATCTTCATATGGTTCCCACTGAGACACATCGCCCGGAAATCCGTTTTTTATGCATTGTTTACCAAGAAAATAGAGACTTTCAACGGTCCTGGCTGTAGTTGTTCCTACAAGTATTATATCTCTTTGCTCTTTTCTGAATCTGAGAAGTAACTCAATTAGATTTCGTGATACACTAAATGGTTCGGAGTGCATCCTGTGCTCCTTAACATCGTCTGTCTTAACAGGTAAAAAGGTACCTGCCCCTACATGCAAACACACCTCATCTCTTGTTATACCCTTTTTATCTAAGTTATCCAGCACTGTTCCGGTGAAATGAAGCCCTGCAGTAGGCGCTGCTACAGACCCTTTTACTTTAGCATAATATGTCTGATACCTCTCTATATCAATCTCTTGCGAATCTCTTTTAAGGTATGGAGGGATTGGTGTTCTGCCACAAATATCCATAACCTGAGAAAAGATATAACCGGCAGACCAGGTGAATTGAATCAGATAATAATCGCCTGTTTTATTGATAATAGAGGCCTTAAGATTAACCTTGAGTGCCTCAATGTTGTAAGATGTATCAAAATCTATCTCTTCTCCCTTCCATCTTTTTGCATTGCCCACTGTTGCCAGCCAGCTGCATTGAGATTCTGATGAAAAGGAGCGGTAATATTCAACCGGCAGATGCGGTTCCAGACAAAAAATCTCTATTAAAGCGCCGCTTCTCTTTCGAAAAAGCAGTCTTGCAGGGACAACTCTGGTATTATTAAATACAACAAGTGAGTTTGCAGGAAGCATTTTATCCAGCTCCTTAAATATAGTGCCTGAAATTTCTCCATTCTTATATATGAGTAGCTTCGATTCGTCCCTGTTCTCAACAGGGTATTTAGCTATCCTGGGGTCGGGGAGTAGGTAGTTATATTCGTTTATGTCTATTTTGGGCTCCACAATCAATTATTTTCTGCAAAACTATATAAATATACATTAAGATTAAAATCGTTGAAATTCGGACATTAGTTTACTTTTGTAATTCACATATGTAATATTAATGTTTACATATGTGTTATTACCATACCATTTCTATGCATATTCCGTTGTAGAATTCTGGTTACATTTGTAATAAATAATTATGTAAATTATATGTATTATATATATCTTATTCCCAGAATATTAATATCTTTTATTTAAACATAATTATATATAAAAAGCGGGGTTTATGAGCTCTTTTGCCCTATTTTAATGATTATTGATGTGTAAGTTATTATTTATCTGTTCTAAACCAGTACTTTATAGTATTTATATAAATTAAATGTTTATATATTAATTGTCTATTAAGATAGTCAATTAAAGTGTTGCTGTTATTGATGATATCTTTGTTGGTTAGTTACAAATGTAATTTACAACAATGTTACATATGTAATCATTTATTTGCTTACATTTGTGAATATAATGTTTACAGCTATGAAAGATCGTTTACAGAGATTTTTAGAGATGGAGCAGCTCACTCCGGCTAAACTTGCTGACATTTTGGGAATACAGCGTTCTGGTCTCTCCCACATCCTATCGGGAAGAAATAAACCCGGATTCGATTTCATTCAAAAGTTACTTTTGAAATTTCCTGCTTTAAGCTCAGAGTGGCTTATAACCGGCAAGGGAAAGGTTTATAAAGAGAACTCCCCTGCTGTTCAACAGATTAAGGGAAGCAATCTATTTGAAAATGTAGAAACCATTACCCAAACCAAAGATGAAGATAGAGCATCGTATAATACTTTAAATAAGCCATCTATAGATGATAAAGCACCGGATCAACCTATTGAGAACAGCATAAAAACAGAGCCCCCTGCCAAGGATGATCAAAAAAGAGCTCTTATCAGGTTATTGATGATCTTTTCCGATGGCACATTTAAAGAGTACATCCCGGGAAAAGATTAAACTTGATATTGTTTTATTACTATCTTTGAGGCAAATTTCTCCTGATGTTTAAATTATTAAAACCTCTACTCTTTGCCTTTTCTCCTGAGACAGCTCACAACATTGTTGTCCGTCTTCTGAAGTTTACAAGGTATGTTCCATTCTGTGGCTTAATAATTAAATGGTTATACTCCTATAACGACTCCTCTTTAGAGAGAGAGGTAATGGGCATAAAATTCAAAAATCCTGTGGGCCTTGCAGCCGGTTTCGACAAAAACGGAGAGATTTACAATGAGTTGGCCTGTCTGGGGTTTGGTTTTATTGAGGTTGGGTCGGTTACACCTGTGGAGCAAAGCGGAAATCCCAAACCAAGATGTTTCCGTCTGGTTGAAGATAAAGCCATCGTTAACAGAATGGGAATCAATAATAAAGGAGTAAAGCATCTGGTAAACAACATTACTAACACCAAGCCCAGGGTTGTTATCGGTGCAAACATTATAAAAAGTACGGCTTCTCCTGTCGAGAAGGCACCTCTTGATTACGAGAAGTCCTTTGCACAATTATACGATTTTGTCGATTATTTTGTAATAAATGTTTCCTGCCCTAATGTAAAAGGTGTTACCCAACTACAGGATATAACTGCTCTTTCGGAAATTATCGACCGCCTGACAACTCTCAGGAAGTATTATGACGAATACAGACCTATCCTGCTTAAGATTTCACCGGATTTAAACAACGACCAGCTCGATGAAATCATAGATTTGATACTGGTATCGGGGATGGACGGAATTGTTGCCACAAATACCACAACTTCAAGATGTAATCTTGTATCATCTCAAGAGAAAGTTAATCAAATTGGAGACGGTGGACTAAGTGGTGCTCCGCTATATCTTCAAAGTCTTGAGATGGTTCGCTATATCTATAACAAAACCAATGGTCAGCTGCCAATTATTGCAGTGGGTGGAATAATGACTCCGGGACAAGCAAAAGAGATGCTCGACTCGGGAGCTTCACTAATACAGATATACACGGGATTCATATACAACGGACCCGGTTTTGCCAGAAAAATTCTTAAGTTTCTCTCAAAAAGATCCTGATAATGATAAATGCCACTATTTGTACAATCGGAGATGAAATTCTCATCGGTCAAATACTGGATACAAACTCCGCATATATTGCATCTCTTCTCAACAACCATGGAATAAGAGTAATAAGAAAGATATCCATTGGAGATACCTTCGAAACCATAGTATCTACATTGAGGGAGGCAATAAACAACTCTCAACTGGTTATCACTACGGGAGGATTGGGGCCTACCAAGGATGATATCACCAAAAAAGCCCTCTCATTCATTACAAGCAGCAAGTCATTCCATTATAATCAGCAACAGCTGGATTATATTCTGGAGATATGTAGCAGAAGAGGAGTGGAACTCTCCGACCTCAACAGAGATCAGGCACTTGTTCCCGACAACTGTACAGTTATTACAAACAGAGCCGGAACTGCTCCGGGTATGGTTTTCAGGGACGATAACCCTGGTGGTAAAACACTTATAATATCTCTTCCCGGTGTTCCTTACGAAATGGAGGCAATGATGCCTGAGGTTTTAAGGACTATTTCCGAAGAGTTACAACCCGGATCAATAATTCATAAAACAGTTGTTACCTACGGAATGCCCGAGTCGGTACTTGCCAAACACCTCGAAGATTGGGAAAACTCTCTTCCTCAAGAGATTAAACTGGCATATCTGCCCAATCCATCAATCGGAATAAGACTTCGTCTGTCGGTTTATGATAGCACAGAAAAAGATGCTATTGACTTGATAAACACATATTCCAATCAGCTCAAACACTTTTTGGGAGATTTGTGTTACGGAGAGGGGGAAGATACTTTAGAACAGGTAGTGTCTCAGAAGATACTCTCTCAGAACAGGACACTGTCCGTTGCAGAGTCATGCACCGGAGGTTCACTCTCGTCACGAATTGTATCTCTGGCCGGCTCATCTCAATTATATAAAGGTGGAGTGGTTGCATATTCAAACCAGGCAAAGATTGACATTCTTGGTGTCGACCCGCTGATAATTGAGAAATACGGAGCTGTCAGCCGCGAATGTGCAGAGCAGATGGCACTCACCGTTAAAAAGCGTTATGACACCTATTACTCTGTAGCTACCACCGGAATAGCAGGTCCGGGTGGCGGAACCGCTGACAAACCGGTTGGTACTGTTTGGATTGCAGTGGCGGCCGGTAATAGTGTTTACAGTAAACAGAGCGTAGCAACAGGAGACAGACAGAGGAACATTATCCGGTTCTCATCGGAGGCACTCAATTTCTTAAGACTTTTAATATGAAACAATTAACTTTTTTTCTTTTAGCAATGACACTTATCAGTTCGTGCAGGAATTCAGAGGGTTCTTATGCCAAACCACTCGAGGAGATAGATAATCTCTTTACTCAACTCTATCCGCAAAATGAGCCGGGTGCAGCAGTACTTATCTTTAAAGATGATGAGATAATATTTGAGAAAGGATATGGTATTGCCGATATGGAGCTAATGACAGCCATTGATGGGAACACCTTCTTTAATATTGCCTCAGTTTCCAAGCAATTTTCGGCTGTTGCCCTGATGATGCTGGCAGAAGAGGGAAAACTATCTCTTGATGATAATCTAAAAAAATGGTTTCCCGAGTTCAGCTCTCCCCTTTTGGATAATATCAACCTAAGGCACCTTATGGCTCACACATCAGGAATACCCGATGCAAGAGACCGCAGTGACCGGCATTTTGTAACAACAGCAATTGACACACAATCATACTCATATATTGCCACCCTGGACAGACTCAATTTTGAACCGGGTACAGCGTATGAATATATGAACCCGACTTATCAACTGATGTACACCATAATAGAGAGAAGTTCGGGAGTGAATTTTGACACTTTTATGAAGGAGAGGATTTTTGATGTCTGTGGCATGGAGGAGACAACATATTTTGAGGCAGATAAAACAATCCCCAGAATGGCACACGGTTATCGCAGGAATAAAGATAAAGATGGATTTCGCGAGTATGATTACGGCGAAGAGACATTCTTTGCAACCAAGGCCGATGGTGGCATCTACACCTCTGTAAGAGAGTTTGTTAAATGGGAGAAAGCACTCCGTGACAATCTGCTGATTAGCAGCCAAACAAAAGAGGAGGCACATTCACCAAAAATTGATATTTCCGAAACACCTTATACCTCATACGGTTATGGATGGTTCATCGAAAACAGACCCGGCTTTCCGGTAAAAATATACCATACAGGTAACAACGGGGGATTCCAGATTTTTGCAGGCAGATACCCTTCAAGCAATCTTCTCTATCTGTTTTTCTGTAATATTGATGACAGGAACAGAGAGGACACTGCCTCTAAAATGGAGGATATTTTTATGAAATACGGCTGGTTAAAGTAACCTTAGCAACCCGGTTACTCTTTTCTGTCTATTAGCGTTACAGATGCCTGAGCAGCAGGCATTACTACCACATCTGATATATTCACATGTTTGGGAGCCAACGCAATAAACTTTACTACCTGAGCAATATCATCTGCAGAGAGGGGTTTAAATCCTTTGTAAACCTCTGCAGCCCTACCCTTATCTCCCTTGAACCTTACTTCGGAAAATTCAGTTTCAGCTGCTCCGGGGCAAACCTGTGAAACCTTTATATTGTGCTTATAAAGGTCCATCATCATTCCTCTGGAGAGGGCATCCACAGCATGTTTGGTAGCACAATAGACATTACCGTTAGTATAAACATCCTTACCGGCAATTGATCCTATGTTTATAATATGCCCTCCTCCGTTTTTAATCATAAGGTT
The DNA here is from genome assembly GCA_964585795.1 of uncultured Muribaculaceae bacterium. Lineage (GTDB taxonomy): Bacteria > Bacteroidota > Bacteroidia > Bacteroidales > UBA932 > Bact-08. The sequence goes on from CAZPFI010000069.1 coordinate 6,745, forward strand.
TGATACAACTCTGGAGACATATAACAGCCCTTTTATGTTGGTATCAATCATCCTCTCCCAATCATCTATCACCCCGGTATTTAAGGGGTTAAGGCCTACAGCAAGACCTGCATTGTTTACCAGAAGATCAATACGGCTCCACTCCGATGTTAGTCCGCCAATATAGTGCTCAACCTGTGATAAATCTCTCACATCGAAGCTAAGAGGCAGTGTTCTAACCTTATAATCTCTCTCAATCTCCTTTGCTAATTCAGACAAATGAGCAGCACGCCTTCCGGTAATGATAACATCAAAACCCTCTTTTGCCATAGCAGTAGCAACAGCCCTGCCAATTCCGGCCGAGGCACCCGTAATAAGTGAAATCCTTCCCATAAAAAAGAAAATTAAAGGAGTCTTAAGAAATTGCCGCCTAATATTTTAGTAATATCCTCATCGGTATAACCTCTCAATTTCAACTCTTTTGTTATTACCGGTAGTTTATCAACCCCCTCAAGCCCTTCCGGGGTAACCTCTATACCATCGTAGTCTGTTCCAATACCCACATGGTTTGGGCCTACCAGATTAACAACATGGTCTATATGGTCAACAACCTCGGTGTATGAAGGCCGTTTAAGTGCAAACATATTGTCAGTTGCTTCTTTGTACAGCTTTTTGTGCTTAACCTTATCTTGTTTATACAAATCTGCTGCCTCATCGAATGCGTCACAAAGAGGCCAGAACTCTTTAGCATATTGGCTGTTAAGAAACGGCGGGTAAAAATTAATCTGTACAACGCCACCCTGTGAAGCAAGGTCTTTTATCATTGCATCGGTTAAATTTCTGGGATGATCTGCTATAGCCCTGCAGCACGAGTGAGTTGCAACAACCGGTTTTGCCGAATATTTGAGAACATCGTAAAAGGAGTCATCGGAGATGTGAGAGACATCAATCAACATATCCAGTCTGTTCATCTCTTTAACAACCTCCTTACCAAATGGACTCAGCCCCTTCCATCTCTTCTCCTTAGGTGCACAGGAGTCACATATTTCGTTATTGGCTGCATGTGAAAGAGTCATATAGCGGATGCCCATATCGTAGAAAAGCCGTAAAAGACTAAGATCCTTTTGGATTGGAGCACCATTCTCCATTCCCAGAAAAACAGAGAGCAACCCCTGCTCTCTGTTCTCCTTGGCCTCAAGGGCATTTAGCGCAAACGCCACAGTATCGGAATTGGCCTCAACAGTATCGTAAACGGCTGCAATTAGTTGTAGTGCTCTTCTGGTTGCTTCATCGGGTGAGAGTTTTCCTGAAGTATAGATTGCAAAAAAAACAGCATCCAACCCTCCCTCTTTCATGCGTATAAAATCAAAATGGCCTTTGCGTAACTTTTTCCCCAGATCTGCTCCGTTTATCAGTTCAAGCGGTGTATCGCAGTGAGAATCCAGCACAAAGGCATTTTGATGTAATTTTTTGTAACTCATTTTTTATCAAATTTTCCTATAAAGATAGTAAAAAATGAGCGATCAGGGGGCTATTTTACCTTTTTTAAAGTTGATATTGAAGATACCTCCACCTTTTTAAGCTGTGGCTCACCCTGATATTTTACATGAGAACCGCCACTGATATCAACTGATAAAAACTGTGTAACATTAGCATTTATGGATGATACTCCGGTTGCTTTTACATCCATATCCTTAACAGGGAAACCCACAAAATCTACATTAGAAGCACCGGAAACCTCTATCTTGAACTTATCTGCACCTGCTCCTGTAAATATTGAATTAACTGCTCCCGAGTAAAGGATGTTTCCTGTAACAGCAGCTCCGTCGAATCTGAATCTGGACGCTCCACTACCTTCAATCTTAAGATCTTCGACACTTAATTTAAGGTCAACCCTCGAGGCACCCGAACTTTGAATGGTTGCATTGCCTGCACTGCCTTCAACAGAAACATTTGAAGCACCACTCAGGTTTATCTTAAGCTCTTTTGTCTCCAGAACAAGTCCACTCATTGATGTTGCACCACTCATGTTAACTGCAAACCTGTCACTTACAAATTTGCTTTTGACAGTTGCCTTGGAGGCACCCGACAGAGTAACTGAGTTCAGTTCTCTTACTGTAACATAGGCCTTTATTGGCTTCATGTTACGCTTAAGAGCTTTTGGAATTGAGATATCATCAAGAGAGAGGTTGAGGACACCTCTTGACACATTAACGCGTACATAAGGCATCACAGATTTATCTGCTTCAATTACAACCTTTTCCAAATCACCTTTGGTAATTTCCACAGCATATACTGCTGAGGCACTTACACCTTTATATTCTGCTACCTTAAACTCCTGCTTTTCTGTCTGGGCAAACAATGATAAACATATTGACATCATTGTCAGAATAGATAATACTCTTTTCATTTTTTAAAAATCATTTAATTAGTTTATAATAAACCATGCATAGTTTTCCATTTTTACTCTTCAAGCATTTCAGCCACATAATTTCTCAATTGATTCATCCCCTCTATCTTTGGAGTGTAATAACTCTCCTTTATCCTCCTTACCTCCCTTTTGCTAAGCTCCTGCGGCAACTGATCTCTTAGAGGTATTGCCTCCATAACCAACTGATCTATCACTCCCTGTACCATATCTCTCTGGAATGGATCTAATTGTTGTGCCAGGTTCTGAACCTTTATGCTCTGCTGTTCCAATATCCTACCATAATCCTTTGAACTAAAGGAGTTAAGTAATACCTGTCCGGTTACAAGAATAAAGAGTGTAATAACAGCAGCCACTTTGTAATTAAACCTTCTGTAAAGCGGCCTTTTACTCTGCTGTGCCACCTTCATCAAAAACCTCTCTCTGTGTCCTTCCGGCAAATCTCCCTGCTCAAACACCTGAGGATTCTCTTTTATTATATCTTTCAACTCTTCCATCTTTCATTCATTTATTTACATTTTGCTTTCATACTTTCCAACTCTTCTATTAACCTGGCTTTGCCTCTTATAAACTGCGAGCGGACAGTTACCTCCTTTAAGTTTAGTATCTGAGAAATCTCCTGATAGTCATAACCTTCAAATAACAAAAGGGACAATATCACCCTGTAACCTGTGGCAACCTTTTCCATGGCCACTTTTACCATCTCTGCAGTAACTCCTTTAAAAGAGTAGCTTTGAGTCTCTTCGGGTTCATCCGGTTCACAGGAGAGCTCTTTGTATAAATGATTTAAATCCTGTGGTTTTCGCACTCTCAGCCGGTCTATGGATAAATTAATACAAACCCTTGTCATCCAGGCATCCATCTCCTTTATGTTACCAAATTTGTTTTGAGACGAGAAGTATTTCAACAGAGTGTCATGCATAACTTCCTCTGCATCAAATTGATTACCCAATATCCTTAAGCTTGTAAAATACAGCTTTCTGTGTACCTGATTATAGATTCTCTCCTGTTCAGCAGCCTCTCCTCTTACAGTTTGCCTAAAGAAATGGTTCATTCTTTTTTCTGTTTTCTGCTATTAGAACGAAACTTAAATTAAAATGTTGCATTGAAATGAACATTCAAAGAGAGATTTCAACTGCAGATGCTTAAAATTTAAACTGCTGTTGTTTAGGGAAGAGCCCAAAGAGCCCTCCGGTATGTATAAAGAGTATGTTTTTGGCGTTTTTAAGAT
>CAZPFI010000070.1:0-10376 GCA_964585795.1 uncultured Muribaculaceae bacterium
TGAGCGTAATTCTTCAAACTTCAGCCCGTTTTGCCAGTTCAGTCGCTTTTGACATGTTTTGCGAAATCTTTTCAAGAATGGTAACGATCTCCCTTAAATTTTGAACAAGAGATATGTCGGCATAATTAAGAATCTCCTTTGTCTTGACAATCCAACTCTTAATCTCTTCTGCATTACTCAATACAGCGTACTCAGATTCAATCTCCTCCAGTTCTCCGGGAATAAGATTGGCCTGACAAAGCTGATTAAACTGAAAAGTGATGTATTCATGCTCCTGCTCATCCTGTGAAATCTTACTTAAAAGCTCACCTCTTTGTCTCTCCAGATCTTTTAATTTTTCAAATACTGTACGGTAATTGGTTAGCAGTTGAAAATTATTCGCGAAAGAGTCGAGAACGGTAAGCTGAAATCTGCTGTCAGATATCAGAAGATGTTCGTGTTGTGCATGTATGTCGATTATTTTATCAGCCAGAATTTTTAAAAACTGAATTCCAACAGGTTGGTCATTTACAAATGAGCGTGTCTTTCCACCTGGAGAGACTACTCTTCGTAAAGTTATTTCGTTTGAATAATCTATTGAACTCTCTTCAAACAGAGTGTTGGTTTCATCATCGGCATTCAAAGAGAAGATTGCCTCAACAACACAATTTTTATCGGTGTCTTTTAAAATTTCCTTGTCTGCTTTAGCACCTAACAATAAAGATAGGGCACCCAGTAAAATAGATTTCCCTGCACCGGTTTCACCTGTGATTATTACCAAGCCGTCCGGGAATGAAATCTCCAGTGAATCTATAAGTGCATAGTTGGATATATACAGAGATTTTAACATAGGAAAAGCTTTTCGACATAATCGATGATGTCTGCAGCCGCCTCTCTCTTGTATTTCAGGGGGAAGGCAAGGCCTGTACCATCCTGACCGATTATTGTAATTTTGTTTGTATCCAGTGCGAATCCTGCTCCAATGTCACTAAGTGAGTTAAGTATAATTGCATCCAGATTCTTAACTTTCAGTTTGTTAAGAGCGCTCTCTTTTCCCTCTTCGGTCTCAAGAGCAAAGCCAATGTGCATTGCTCCGTCTGTTTTGATTTTTCCCAGAGATAAAGCAATATCATCTGTCGGGTCCAGTTCTAAAAGCACTCTCTTTCCGGTTCGTTTAATTTTTTTACTACTGCTTTTTGCGGGAGTATAGTCTGCAACCGCAGCAGAAAAGAGTGCAATATTTACCCCTTTTCCATACTCTTCAAGTGCTTTTTCATACATCTCTTTTGCCGAAGTAACCGGAATAACACTTATTGCCGGATTTATCGCTTTGATATTTACAGGACCGGAAATAAGTGAGACCTCAGCACCTCTGGCAGCAAACTCCTCTGCTATTGCATATCCCATCTTTCCTGAAGAGAAGTTTGAGATAAATCTGACAGGATCCAGCTTCTCGACGGTTGGTCCTGCTGTTATAAGAACTTTAACTCCTGTGAACTCTCTTTTACCCCTGTCTCTCAACAGGAATCCTTTGACAAACTGTGCTATAACCTCAGGTTCTTCCATTCTTCCTTTACCTTCAAGGCCGCTTGCCAGCTCTCCGGATGCAGGTTCGATAATTACCGCACCTCTATCCCGGATTGTTTTAATTGCCGATTGAGTTGCCTGATGCAGATACATATCAACATCCATTGCAGGAGCTGTTATAACAGGACATCTTGCAGATAAGTATGAGGTAAGCAAAAGGTTATCAGCAATGCCGCCGGCCATTTTTGCAATAGTATTTGCAGATGCAGGGGCTATTAAGAGCAAGTCTGCCCACATACCAAGGGAGATATGGCTGTTCCAATCTCCATTCTCGGGGTTGTAAAACTCCACCTGAACAGGATTTTTTGAAACAGTTGCCATTGTGAGAGGTGTTATAAAGTGCTTTGACATCTCTGTCATAATAACTTTTACCTCGGCACCCTCTTTCACTAACAGACGAACCAGAGAGACGGCCTTATAGGCAGCGATGCTTCCGGTTACACCCAGTAGTATGTGTTTGCCCTTAAGCATTAACCTTCAATCTTTCTAACTTGTATCTTGTCCTCTTCAAACTCTTTTATTGCCAGAAGGGTAGCTTTTGGTAATCTTTCGTAGTACCTCGATATCTCTATCTGTTCCCTGTTTTCGAAAGTCTCCTCCAGTGTATCCGCAAATGTAGAGAACTCTTCCAGTTTCTGTTTAAGTTCCTGCTTTAGCTCGGCTGCAATCTGGTTAGATCTCTTTGCAATAATCATTGCAGACTCGTAAACATTTCCTGTTGGTTCTGCCAGTTTGGAGAGATCTCTTGTTATTGTGTTTGTTGGAACGGTTTTACTTATTTCCATGTTATTTATTAGTTTTTAATATACGATTGTGCTTTCTCAAACATCTGATCTACCTCTTTTCTGTATTTTGAATCCGGGAATTCACTAATGAAGTTATAGTATTCGTCTACAAGTGTTAAAAATCTCTCTCTTTGACGCTCTCTAATACTATTGTTTGCATAATTATAATTTGCTGCGACAATATAGTACATAATGTCTTCACGGTATTGGTTCTCTGCATTATCTTTCAGAACTGTTTTAAGTGCGTATGCTGCAGCTTTATAGTCTTCAATTGTATAATAGAGTTTTGCCGACTCGAAACTCTTTTTATCCAATCTCTCCTGAAGATCTACAAGCATATCTCTCAGGGGTTTAAGATATTGACTGTTAGGATATGAATAGAGAAATATATCAATAGCTGCCATAGCTTTGTATGTTGGCAGTTGATCCAGCTCGTAACGGTAAGTAGATCTGTACAAACATTCAATTCTCAGATACTTTGCCTCCTCTGTAAAGGGACTCCTTGGAAAGACGCTGATAAAACGGTCGAAGTTAGCTTCAGCAATGGTGTAATCACCGTAACGGAAATTACTCAGTCCAAGATAGAACTGAACAGTATCATCCTGCAGAGTGCCGCTTGTTGCTAAAAGAAGATTGTCGAAAAGCTCGGCTGCTCTTAGATATTTGCCTGCCTCGAAATATCTGAATGCACCCCTGTATTGCTCCTGAACATTGTTTGAGCGAAGCAGAGCTTCGTATTCCGATTTACAAGACCAAAACGATGTTAAGGTAAGTACTGCAATTGTTAATTTTAAATATTTCATCTTAATCTATTTGTTGTCTGCAAGAAATCTTTCGGCATCAATAGCTGCCATACATCCCGAAGCAGCTGCAGTAACCGCCTGTCTGTAGTGTGGGTCCTGAACATCGCCGGCTGCAAATACGCCGGGTACATTGGTTCGGGTGCTTTTTGCTTCTGTAATTATATATCCCTCATCGTTGGTGTTAACCCATTTACTGAAAATCTCAGAGTTTGGATGGTGACCAATTGCCAGAAAGAATCCGTGAATGTCAATCTTTTTCTCATTTCCATCCTTGTTAACAAGAATCGCACCATTAACTCCTCCCATAGGAGTTCCGGTGAGCTCTTTTGTATTGCAGTTCCATATGATCTCTATGTTAGGAGTATTCATAACTCTGTCTTGCATAGCTTTAGAGGCCCTTAGAACATCTCTGCGCACAATCATGTAAACCTTGTTACATAAACCGGCCAGATAGGACGCCTCTTCGCAGGCAGTGTCTCCTCCGCCTACAACCGCAACATCTTTACCTCTGTAAAAGAATCCATCGCAAGTTGCACAGGCAGAAACTCCCTGCCCTTTGTATTTCTCCTCTGACTCCAAACCAAGGTACCTGGCAGTTGCTCCTGTAGCTATTATTAAAGTCTGAGCCGAAATTTTTTTAGAGTCATCAATAATAATTTCGAACGGCCTTTTTGAAAGATCTGCAGATGTAGCATACCCGAAACGAACATCGGTTCCGAAACGCGTTGCCTGTTCTTTTAACTCTTCCATCATCTGTGGCCCTGAGATACCTTTGGGGTATCCGGGAAAGTTGTCAACCTCTGTAGTTGTTGTAAGCTGTCCCCCGGGTTGAATCCCTTCGTAAAGCACCGGAGAGAGGTTGGCTCTTGCAGCATATATAGCCGCTGTATAACCTGCCGGACCGCTACCTATTATTAGACATTTTATATTTTCTGGTGTCATAATTTTAATGAAATTAATTTACTCTTTCAACCGGCAAAGGTAGAAAATTTTTTCCTTAGAGCCATCTCTGCCCTTAACTCCCACACAAGCAAAAATGAGGCAATCCATCTTGATATCAGCACCCAGCCAATCATAGCACCAATTGAACCATAAAGTATTACATCTTCAAGGTTACTGTGTGATACTCCAATGTGGTGATTTAAGAGGTCTATATCCTCTTTTGTAATCTTTCCGCTTTCACTCTCATCTATCATAACAGCAGCTCCATAAGCCAGTCCCAGAGTGTTTGCAACAATCCACAAAAACGATGTTTTTGCAGGTAGTCCAAAAATTGCCAATACAGGACGTAAAATTTTTGACAACCAACGAATAACACCAAACTCCGATAAAAGTTTCTGTAATACGGAGAGCGCAAATATCAGCGATGTCATAAGAATGACAAGCTTAAGAGTTTTGCTGAACCATAATTTCATCAACTCTGCGAATGACAGTTGAGATACCTGGAAGTCAATAGTTACTGCTTCAGCAGATTGGGGCATAATCCGATTCAGAACAAATCCAAGCACAAATGCACTTAATGTTCTCACTACAAACATTCTTATAGCAGATGAGCCGGTTTTTTTCTGCACTGCGGTTTCGGTAATCATGTTGTGAGAGCAGAGCAGCATCACAGAAAGTATTGTAATGCTTCTAACATCGAGATTAAGAGTTGCCATTACTGCAATTGCAGAGTAATTATTTACAAAAAATCCGCTTACATATGCGAGTGCCGCCTCTCCGGGTAGTCCCATCAGATTAAACAGGGGGCTTAAAAATTTTGAAATAACCGGCAATATATTGAAGTACTCAAGAAGTTGTACAAACAGAGTTACCAGTACAGTTATACGAATAAGCCAAAGACATGTTTTAAGTGTCTTTGGCATAATCTCTTTAATTGAGCTCCAGGCCCTTTGTAATGCAGAGTTTTCCATTAATGAAATAATCTGCAAATATATACAATATTCCTGCTAATAGTTGTTTTTCTTTGGTTCGAAGAAAGCTTTAGGGTGATTGCAGGCAGGGCAATTTTCCAATGCTTTTCTGCCTTTGTGTACAAAACCGCAATTACGGCATTGCCATTCAATCTCCTCCTCTCTTTCAAAAACTTTTTCTGCAAGCACTCTGGCAAGTAAAGTTCTGTATCTTGCTTCGTGTTCAGCTTCTACTTTTGCTATCATTTTAAATGCTGTGGCTACTTTTGGAAAGCCCTCCTCCATGGCTATCTCTGCAAACAACGGATACAACTCTGTCCACTCTTCATTTTCACCGGCAGCAGCCGCTTCGAGATTCTCGGCTGTTGTGCCTATGATACCTGCCGGGTAGGAGGCAGTAATCTCAACCATACCACCTTCAAGAAATTTGAAAAATCTTTTGGCATGCTCTTTTTCCTGCTCTGCTGTCTCTGCAAATACTGCAGCTATCTGCTCAAAGCCCTCTTTTTTGGCAACTGATGCAAAGTATACATATCTGCTTCTTGCTTGAGATTCACCGGCAAAAGCTTTAAGAAGATTTTGTTCTGTTTTTGTCCCTTTAATACTCTTTTCCATAATTATTTTTGTAAGGTTTATTTTTGCAAATTTAATCTTTTTGTACCCTTTAAACAAAGCTTAAAAGGTATATTTGTGTAATATTGAATTAAAAGTATGAATAAATTCAAACTGAGACAAAGCCGGTTGAGGAGATATCTCAAAGAAGCGGCCATTGATGCTTTTATCATCCCATCCTCTGACACCCACTTTGGTGAGTATGTTCAGAAATATTATAATTGCCGTGAATGGCTATCAGGCTTTAGCGGGTCGGCCGGTATAATGGTAGTTACAAATAATGCATCGGCATTGTGGACAGACTCAAGATATTTTTCGCAGGCCGCAAAAGAGCTTGAAGGCAGTGATACAATACTGATGAAACTAAGAATTGAGGGTACACCTTCCATCTCTCAGTGGCTGAAGGAACAATTACCACAAGGGGCGATTATTGGAATTGACGGCAGTCTGTTCTCTGTTAATGAATACCAAAATCTGATAAATGAGCTTAATCCTCTTGTTTTGAAAGAGCAGGAAGATCCTTTCAAACTTCTTTGGGAAGATAGGCCGGCCATAAATTTTTCAGGCCCTATCAAACTTCCGGATGAAATTACGGGAGAGAGCACTATCAGTAAACATACAAGAGTTGTGGCATCGCTGCCGGTAAAAGAGAATTTTCTATACCTCATCTCTTCTTGTGACGATATTGCATGGTTGTGCAATCTAAGGGGGAGAGACATTGATTATAATCCTCTTTTTTATTCCTATGCAGCAATCACCTCCCACAAAATCTACCTGTTTACAGCCGGACATCTTAAAGAGGAGTTTAAAAGGGCTCTCTCAGATTGTCATTTGACAGAAGTTTTGGACTATGATGCATTCTTATCTTTTGTAAAGGAGTATGACCTAAACTGTATAAGAGTAGCTTCACCGGATAAAATTTCAATCTCAGTTTATAGAAGCGCTGTAGCCAACGGTGCCCGTTTTGTCCCCGACAACATAAGAGGAGGTGCTGTGGGAGCTTTAAAGGCGATAAAGAACGAGGTGGAAATGAATGGGTTCAGAAAAGCGATGCTGGAAGATGGTGTCGCATGGGTTAAATTCTGGATGTATCTCGAAGAGCAGCTTCAAGTTAATGATATTGAGATTACAGAGCACTCACTGGCAGATAAAATGATTAAAATCAGGAGTGAGTCTTCAAATTATATGGGTGAGAGCTTTGCTCCTATAGTTGCATGGGGCTCAAATGCTGCTTTGCCCCACTACTCTCCTTCAGCAGTTGGATCTGCCGGCATTGAAAAAAAGGGATTTATTTTAGTTGATACCGGAGCACATTACATCTTTGGAACAACGGACACTACAAGGACAATATCGTTAGGTAATTTGACTCCCGGGCAAAAGATAGATTATACGCTGGTATTAAAGGGTATGATTAATCTTAGCAGGGCAATATTTCCAAAAGGTACAAGAGGATCTTCGCTTGATTTTCTGGCAAGAGGACCCATTTGCACCACACATAAATATTATATGCACGGTACCGGTCACGGCGTAGGCCACTTTTTATGTGTACACGAAGGTCCTCAGAGTATAAGGATGGAAGAGAATCCGGTTACAATAGAACCCGGAATGATCACTTCTAATGAACCGGCTGTCTATATAAAGGATGAGTATGGGATTCGGACAGAAAACCTGATACTTTGTAAGGAAGACAAGGTTAACGAATCAGGAGTTTTTTACTCTTTCGAAACACTCACTCTGGTGCCTGTCGATTTAAGTGCTATTGACAAAAGATTTCTAAACGAAGAGGATGTCAGCTGGTTGCAAAATTACCACAATAAAGTGTACCGTCAATTGTCACCTTACCTTAACAACTCTCAAAAGGAGTGGTTACGGATTAAAACCTCTTACAGTTATTGAATAATCGGGCCTGTAGATTAACTGCCTAATTCCTATGTTAACATATCCGGCCTCACCTGTGCGTCTCATAAAATTATAATCCGATTGCAGGAGCTGCCTGTTATAGTTACCTATGTAGTTCCTGAAGTCTTTACCGAAGTTAAAAAGTGCCCCCAGAAAGTAGTAGGCCACATCGTACGCCTGGAATGCATACGGAGATGGCTCAGTACCGTAGAGAGCCCTGAAACGAGATAAGAAACGCTTTACATTGTCATTACCATAATCGACATAGTACTGCAGTGAGATATTAAGATTCATTTTGTGGTAGTGATCAATATCAACACTCTCGAAATTTCTCCACCTTGGAGTTCCGTATATGGTTACCGGGTATCCTCCTCTTGTCTGGAGCAAATTTAGATTTCGTAATACATCAGAGACAAACGCCTCAGAATTGGATGCAACTACAATATGGTTTATTCTGTCTTTTCTTAACTGTTCTTCAAACCGAGGTAATATGGACCTCCCTTCCAGAATGTTGTAAGAGAGTGAATTGTAATCAATTTGGGCCTCTTTTAGTAAGTCGCTTGTGCTTTTCAGTAAATCATTCTCATCGACACCCTTCTCCCAGACCAGCAGAACCTGAGAGAAACGGTTGATATTTGATATTAATCCTCTCTGCTGAAAAGAGTGTGGAGTACTTACATGAAAGAAATTGGGATAAATCTCGGAGAACTCCTCACCCGCCGGATCAACCGGTGAAATAACCGGAATGTTCATCGGGTAGGAATAGGAGAGAACCGGTTCCAGCTGGCGTGCAAAAACAGGACCGATTATCATGTCACTTCCGTCAATAAATCCCCTGTTTGTAATGGTTCCTACAGCATCTTTGTCTGAATCGAAGATCCTAAGTTCCAGTTTAATATTTGCAAACTCATGCTTGAGATCTTCCAATGCAATAAGAAACCCCTGATAAAACTCAATGAAATTTCCCGATGCCCCTCTTATATCCACGCTGTCTCTGCCTCCCAGAGGAAGAATCATTGAGACTGTATATCTGCCTCCGGGAACCTTGCTTATTGAAGTGTAATCGGGATAGCTTAAAACCTTTTTCTCTGCCGCAGGCTCCTTCTCTCGGAACTGACTCTCAACAGCACCTGAAAGCAGATCACTACCCATTCCTCCGTATGGAATTCTGAGAACCTGCCTGGTTTTAACAGTATTGTCCTTTATATCGTTTATTTCCAAAATTTCATTCTCGGTAACACCGTATTTCCTGGCTATCGAATTTAAAGACTCAAACCATTTAACAATATGCTCTGCCTGTATCTCTCTTACATAAATTGTGTCACCTGCTTTGAGGCCGCGTTCCAATCTGGGATTATCTTTTATTATAAGATTGGCTGGTATGTTGTAGCTCCTGGACAAAGAGTAAATTGTCTGCCCCTTTTCAACAATAACCGGTATAAACTGTGCCTCCATTGTGTTTATTAAAAACATCAGAAGAGCAAGAACAATTATGTATCTTTTTCTCATAATCTGGCTAACATATTTCTGACATTAGAGTCAATTCTTTCATAAATATCATTCTGATATTCGGCTTTGATAAAAGCATCTCCTGTAATCTTTTCGTAAAGCTCAATATATCTGTCAGAGATAGATTTAACTATTTGCGGAGTCATCTCCGGAACAATCTCACCAGGGTCGCCCTTGAAGCCATTCTCCATAAGCCACTCTCTTACAAATTCTTTTGAGAGCTGTCTCTGCTGTTCTCCATTTTCGAAAAGTTGAAGATAGTTATCGGAATAGAAGTACCTTGATGAGTCTGGTGTGTGAATTTCGTCAATCAGATATATTTTATCTCCCTTTTTACCGAACTCATACTTGGTGTCAACAAGAATAAGACCTCTTTGTGCTGCAATCTCTGTCCCTCTTTTAAAAAGCTCCAGTGAAAATTTCTCTATCTGCAGGTAGTCTTCCTCACTTACAAGTCCTGTTCTAAGGATCTCATCTCTTGATATATCCTGGTCATGGGCTCCCTGTTCTGCTTTTGTGGTAGGAGTTATTAAGGGTTGGTCAAATTTCTGATGCTCTTTCATTCCATCGGGAATACTTATTCCACAGATATCTCTTGAACCGGACTTGTAGGTTCTCCAGGAACTTCCTGTCAGATATCCTCTTACAATCATTTCAACCGGAAGAGGAGTGCATTTATGACCAACGGTGACAACCGGATCGGGGCTGGCAATCTTCCAGTTAGGTACTATATCTGTAGTGCTGTCAAGAAATTTAGAGGCAATCTGATTCAACACCTGTCCTTTGTAAGGGATTCCTTTTGGAAGGACAACATCAAAAGCAGATATTCTGTCCGATACTATCATCACCAGATAATCATTGCCTATTGAATAGACATCTCTCACCTTGCCTGTGTACTTACCTGTCTGTCCGGGGAAATCAAATTCAGTTCTTGTTATTGCCTGCATAAAAAATAGATATTAGGTGTTTATAATGTTTGGTAAAAATCGGTTAACTGTGCTACAAAATTGGGCCAGGAGAGTCTCTCTTTCTCCCGTTTTATGTTTTCTACACAAATTGAAAGATTATCTTCATTAAATAGTTGTTTAATTCCATCAGAAACAGAGCTGCTCTCTGCGGATTGTACAACAACTCCTGTGCCTGGTTTGCCGATTGCCTCTTTAAGGCCGCCAACATCTGTTGTAACCATTGGTACATCAAAGTGATAGCATATTGCACTTATACCGCTCTGTGTGGCGGTGCGATAAGGTAGAACTACTGCATCTGATGCAGAAAAACACAGAGAAACC
>CAZPFI010000071.1:0-10247 GCA_964585795.1 uncultured Muribaculaceae bacterium
ACAAATCAGCTGCTCTGGCCAACTGAGCTACATCGGCATTATGTCAATACCCCTTCTCGTTTTGGGGACTGCAAAGATATATGTTTTTGATGAAACTCCAAAAAATTTTAGTAAAAAGTGAAGGATCATAATCAGGCAAATATTATCAACCCTGCCCGGTATGCAAAAAACCCTGCTAACCAGGCAACTGCAATGGTGCTGAATATTGATAAAAGTGCCCATTTCCAGGTTCCGCTCTCCTTTCTAATTGTAAACGCGGTTGCAACACATGGCATATATAAAAGTGAGAATATCATGAATGACAGTGCATTTGGTTTGTCAATCAGCTTATCTTCCTTTATGCGTGCCATTAATGATGTGTTTATCTCTCCGCTCTCCCCCGTATCATCCTCTGCTTTGTATACAACTCCGAGTGTGCTTATTATAAACTCTTTAGCCGTAACGCCTGTAACAAGACTTACACTCATTTTCCAATCAAACCCCAGTGGAGCCAGAGCTGGTTCAACTATTTTGCCAAATCTCTCCAGATAGGATACTCTTTCGGAGTCAGGGCTGTTTTTACTTTGTAAAGGAAAATAATCAAGTGCCCAGACAATAATCACAGCAAGCAAGACAACTGTTCCAATTTTTTTGACATACTGCCACGCTGCATCCCACATGTTTTGTACAGAGTACAAAAGAGATGGTATTTTATATCTGGGAAGAGGAATTGAGTAGTCTTTTATTCCAAAATTAAAGAATATCTTCTTGAATATAAGGGCCATTACAATACCTGTTACAATGCCTCCAAAGTAGAGAAGACTTAGAGTGAGAACCTGATTTTCTGGAAAGAAGATTCCGGAAAAGAGAAGAAAGGTTGGAATTCTGGCACTGCATGGAATGTAGGGTATCATCAGCATGGTAAGAATTCTGTCCGATTTTCTCTTTATTGTCCGGGTTGCCATTATTGCAGGCACATTACATCCGAAACCCATTAGCAGCGGTATAAATGAACTGCCGTGCAATCCTATCCGGTGCATATAACGATCCATTATTGTTGCTGCCCGTGATATGTACTCAGTCTCCTGCAGTAGTGAAAGAAAGAAGAAAAGAATGAGAATGTTTGGAAGAAAAGCCAGAACACTGCCAACACCCATTATTACTCCCTGACTCAAAAAGTCGGCAAACCAGCCCTGAGGCATATTGTCTCTAACATAAACAGCTCCTTCATCCATAAGCCATTCAATTCCGGCTTGCGGATATGAGCCCAGCTTGAATGTGAAAAAGAAAATCAGCCAGATAATTAGTACAAATGAGAGTAGTCCCCAAATAGGATGGGTAAGGTATGAGTCGGCCTTTAAAGTCTGCTCCTGACTGTACTCTCTTAATTTTTTGTAGAACCGAAACCTTTTTCGTCTCTCTCCTCTGTGCCTTCTTGTTCCTCCCGGATGTTTTTCGAAATTGCTATGTTCCCTCTCTTTTTCCCTTTTGTAGTGAGAATGATCAAAAGAAAAATTGTTTCTATCTTGTTTTCTGTGCGACATTTTGTATAGTATTTAAAATGCCGTTATAATCATACCCGCACTCCTGCATAAGCTCCTCAACTGTGCCCTGCTCGACAAATCTGTCGGGTACACCAAGCCCCGTTACTGTAATTCCTTTACAGTTGGTGGACACAAATTCCGATACGGCAGAGAAGAGTCCTCCTTTGATTACCCCATCCTCAATTGTTATGAATGTACTGCAATTTTTGGCTGCATAAAGCAGTGCATCCGTATCAAGAGGTTTTACAAACCTCATGTTGTAATGTAATATATTTATACCATCCTCTTTTACCTTCTCAATCGCCTTTTGTGCCACATTACCTGCTGGTCCTAACGATAAAACGGCAATATGGGAGCCATCATGCAAAAGTTGTGCCTTGCCCGGCTCAATGAATTCAAAACCCTCTTTCCAGTTAAGCCCCTCACCGTAACCTCTTGGATATCTGATGGCTGTTATGCCGTATTCAGGCGATTGAACAGAGTAGAGTATGTTTTTTAATTCAATCTCATTTAGAGGAGAGAATATTGTTATGTTAGGAATGCACCTTAAATAGGCGATATCGAAAACTCCATGATGAGTAGCTCCGTCCTCTCCAACAATTCCGCCTCTGTCAAGGCAAAAAATAACCTTCAGATTCTGAGTGGCTACATCGTGTATAACACTGTCGTATGCCCGCTGCATAAAGCTGGAGTATATATTGCAATAAGGTAACAGTCCCTGAGATGCAAGACCGGCTGAAAAAGTGACTGCGTGTTGCTCCGCTATACCAACATCAAACGCTCTCTCGGGAATCTCCTTAATCATTAGGTTCATTGAGGAGCCGGAAGGCATAGCCGGGGTTATTCCGACAATTTTTTTATTATCCTTTGCCAATTTAACAAGAGTCTCTCCGAATACATCCTGATATCTGCACTTAAGACCATTATCCGATATCTTTCTCTCACCGGTCAGAGCATCGAATTTGCCGGGAGCATGCCATGCTATCTGGTCATTTTCGGCCGGTAAAAACCCTTTGCCTTTCTTTGTAACAATGTGTAGTAATTTTGGCCCTTTTATCTCTTTAAGATGTTTGATGGTCTTAAGGAGTTTATTTAGATCATTTCCGTCTATAACACCAAAATATCTGAATCCGAGTGATTCAAATATACACCCCCTTTTAAAAAAGGCCATCTTGGTACTGAACATGAATCTCTGGAATACTCTTCTTAATGCTTTTGATGAGACAATATCCCAGATTCTGTTTTTTGTTTCGTTGTAAATATGAGATGTGGAAATCTTAAGCAAATAGTTGTGAAGTGCACCTACATTAGGGTCTATAGAGATCTGATTATCATTAAGAATAACAAGAATATCAGATTTTTGTGCCCCTGCATTATTGAGTCCTTCAAAAGCAAGTCCACCTGTAAGTGCGCCATCACCAATAACAGCTACAACTTTTCTCTGATTGTTTTCCAGAAGGGAGGCCACAACCATTCCAAGCGCGGCAGAAATTGAAGTTGAGGAGTGTCCGACTCCAAACGAATCATAAACACTCTCACTCATCTTTGGGAATCCGCTGATACCCCCGTATTTTCTATTATTGATAAAGGAGTCTCTTCGGCCAGTTAAAATTTTGTGGGCGTAGGCCTGATGGCCTACATCCCACACAATTTTGTCATTCGGGGTATTGTACAGATAGTGTAATGCTACCGCTAACTCAACTGCCCCAAGACTTGCTCCTATATGACCGGGGTTTTGTGAGCAGCAGGATATGATGTGCTCTCTAATTTCACGGCATAATAATTCCAGTTCTCTCTTATCAAGTCCCTTTAAATCTTCCGGTGAATTTATTCTGCCAAGCACATCCATTACAGATTATCTATTTCTTAATATTAGGTAATTGAAGACCGTAACCTTTGATTTTGTCTTCGCGTTTAATCAAATATGCCAGTACTATACCAATTGAACACATTCCTGCAAACAGCAGCATAGGTAAAGTGTAGTCATACTTGTTAACCTCTATACCATTGATAACATGTGTCCCAATAATGCAATATTTGTCAAGCACATAGCCAATTAAAACAGGCATTCCCCAAAGGCCTATGTTCTGAATGAAGAATGTAAGTGCGTATGTTGTACCCAGTTGTCTTTCCGGGATCATCTTTGCAAGTGAAGGCCACATGGCGGATGGTACCATCGAGAAGGCAACTCCCAGCAGAATCATCAGTACTACAGCAGCAAGCCAGTGTGTTACAAACGGAGCAGCAAACAGGGAATGAATAATAACAATCATAAATGACCCCATTATCATAAGATCTGCACCATGACCATATTTATCATAAATTCTACCAAACAAAGGAGTTAATATGATAGCGCCAAAAGGAAGCATTCCGGGTATAGTTCCGGCAAGTTTAGGGTCAACAGAGAACTTGTTAACCATAAGGTCGGTAGCATATTTTACAAAAGGAAATGCTGCTGAATAGAATACTACGCAAAGAGTTGCAATTAGCCAAAAACCCTTATTATTAAGAATGGATTTCACATCCTTCATATTGAAAGACTCTTCTGCAGGAGCATCTGTCTTGAGCTGGTTGTCAAGTTTTTTGTCGTAAAACGCATATACCATAAATGACAGGGCGCCAGCTATCATAAGGGCCAGACCAAAAAATACAGAAGGGGCAACGCTGCTTGCTTTTGCTGCAATCATAGGTGAGAATATGAGAGCAGCGGCTGAACCCATTCTGGCTATTGAGAGCTGCATACCCATTGCAAGAGCAAGTTCTCTTCCCTTAAACCATTTGACTATTGTTTTACTAACGGTTATTCCGGCAACCTCGGCACCAACTCCGAATATACCAAAGCCGACTACCACCCAAACAACCTGGGCTTTTAAGCCAAGGATAGATGTATGTCCCACAAGTTCGGGAGCAGTGATTGCCCAGTACTTGATAACGAGACCAATCACCATCAACAGGCAGGATGTTACACCGCTGAATCTGATGCCAAGTCTGTCAAGCATTATTCCTCCAAGGATTAGCATTCCCAGAAACACATTGAACAGTGAGTATGAGCTGCTAAACCATCCGTATTCGGTACTTGTCCACTGATTATGCTGCTCCAGCATTGTCTTTAATGGTGAAAAGATGTCGGATGCAAGGTATGCCGCGAACATTGTCAGCGACACCAGCAACAGCATCGACCAGCGAATAACTGCTGAATCTTTAAGAAGGGATGTTTGTTTCATAAAAGTTAGTTATTAGTGTGTATTGATAGTTAATAATTACTCTTCTGCTCTGATTATTGTCTGACTTCTGTCCGGCCCCAGAGAGATAATTCTGACAGGAACACCAACCTCTTTTTCTATAAACCTTACATAGTTCATAAACTCAAAGGGAAGATCTTCCTCTTTTGTAATCTTGGACAAATCTCGCTTCCACCCCTTGAACTCTTTATATACGGGTTCGATATTTGAGTAGGTGTCAAAAGGCACACTCTCTGTAACATGACCGTCAACCTGGTATTTTACTGCAACCTTAATGGTGTCGAAAGTGTCAAGTACATCTGCTTTCATCATTATTAGGTTATCCACTCCGTTGATCATAACCGCATATTTGAGGGCTACCAAATCGAGCCAACCTGTTCTTCTTGGTCTTCCGGTTGTTGCACCAAACTCCGAGCCCAGCTCACGAAGCTTTTCTCCGGTTGGGTCGTTGAGTTCGGTAGGAAAAGGACCGCTTCCCACACGGGTACAGTATGCCTTAAAGATTCCCGAAACCGACCCAATCTGCTTTGGAGAGACGCCTAAACCGATGCAGGCTCCGGCGCAGATTGTTGTCGACGAAGTAACAAAAGGGTAGGAGCCATAATCTACATCAAGCAAAGTACCCTGAGCTCCTTCTGCCAGAACTCTGCGGGGTTCATTTAAAATCTTGTTTATTGCATATTCGCAATCAATAAGATTGAACTCTTTGATGAAGTTTACTGCCTGCAGCCACTCTGCTTCGTTCTCCTCAATATTATAGATGTAGTCGAACTGTTTTAAAAAGGAGATATGTTTGTTTTTGAGCCCCTGAAACCTTTCACTGAAATTTTGCGACAGGATATCTCCCACTCTTAATCCGTTTCTGCCGGTTTTATCCATATAGGCAGGACCGATTCCCTTGAGAGTAGATCCAATTTTCTGTAAGCCCTTTGATTGTTCCGAAGCAGCATCAATAATTCTGTGGCTTGGAAGTATCAGATGAGCCTTCTTGGAAATAAGTATCCTCTCTTTAACAGGAACACCCATCTCTTCCAGTTTAATGCACTCCTGATAAAAAACCAAAGGATCAATTACAACACCATTACCTATTATGTTTTGTGTGTTTTTTCTGAATATTCCGGATGGAATAGTATGCAGAACAAAAGTTTTATCTTCAAATTTAAGAGAGTGCCCTGCATTCGGGCCTCCCTGAAAACGTGCAATGACCGGATAACTGCCGGCCAGAACATCTACTATTTTACCCTTCCCTTCATCACCCCACTGGAGCCCGAGAACTACATCAACTTTCATAATTTGCTGTAAATATTATTAAAACGGTAAATCGTCAATATCATGATTATCAGTCTTGAAATCAACCGATGATTCTACTGCGCTTTCAGCGCGCTGAGTATAAGTGTCGCTCCTCTCATTTCCTCTTCTGTTATCATCGGATACTCTGTCCATCAGTAACACACTGTCTGCAAAAATCTCGGTGGAATACTTTTTCTCGCCGGTGTTTTTGTCATTCCAGCTGCTTGTTCTTATCCTCCCTTCAATATAAAGGCGTGAACCCTTTTTTATGTATTTCTCAGTGAGTTCTGCCAGAGATCGCCAGCATACAATATTATGCCACTCTGTCTGCTCCTGAAGATCACCGTTTTTTGTTTTGAATTTTTCTGAAGTAGCCAAAGGGAATCTGGCTACCATAGAGTTATTTTGAAGATGTCGGATGTCAGGATCCCGCCCTACGTTTCCAATTAACATAACCTTGTTCAAAGACATACTAATCCTTTTTTTAAGTATTGGCAAAGATAAAAAAAATTAGTAATTAACATCCACCTTTAGCATCGACTCAACATTGGGTTCACTTGCTGTAAAGAGTCTGAAGGATGGTATGGCCTGGTATATAAGCCACTCTATGCCTGGGATGTACTCTCTGCAAACTTTGTTTCTCAGAATTGGATTTTTATAGTTGGCTTCAAACAAAATACAGTTGTCAAACCTGCAGTTTTTAAGTTCATCTGCCGGATGATCAATTGTGTAAATCAAAAGAGAGTATTTGTCTGATGTCTTTGCAAATTCTGTTAAAGAGCAACTGCTAATTTCAAACTCTTTTGCAAGATCCTGTGCCTTCGACTCAGTTCTGTTAACTATGGTGACATCCATTCCTGAGTCTTTGAGTGCAAGTATTGCAGCCCTGGATGCTCCGCCGGCTCCAATTATTACAGCTCTGCCAGGTTTAATATTTCTCATTTTAAGAGGAGTCCTTACACCGTAATAGTCTGTATTATAACTTTTAATTTTTTGACCCTCACGCAATATAAGGTTTGCAACACCTGCTTTTTGCGATAGCTCACTGTGATCGTCACAATATCTCATAACATCTGCTTTAAACGGCGATGTTATGTTTGCTCCCCTGTACTCCTGTGAATTGAAGATAGAAATGCCGGTCTCGACATTGTCACATTCAATGAGATTATATTGGAAGGAGTACTCTTTATATGCAGAATTAAAGAGTACGGGACTTAAACTCTGTGATATATTCTTACCTATTAGTGCAAATTTGAGCATTGTTAAATCTTTTTAAAACCTCTTTGGCGCATAGCTTCAAAAGATATTATGGCTGCGGAAACTGAAACATTGAGAGAGTCCAGTTTACCATTCATCGGTATTTTTATCCTTTCATCTGCTCTCTCTCTCCAGAATGGTTTTAATCCAAGTGATTCAGTTCCCAAAACAATTGCAGAAGGGGCGGTCAGATCTGTCTGGTGATACCAGCAGGATGCCTCCAGTTCTGTAGTAAAGATTTTGATATTGTTTCTTTTTAGCCAGTTATATGCTTCATTGGAGGAACAGGCCACGGTGTTTACCGAAAAAACCCCACCAATGCTCGAGCGTATTACATTGGGATTGTAAATGTCGGTTAATGGATCACAAATTATTACAGCATCTGCACCGGCAGCATCTGCCGTTCTTATAACTGCACCCAAATTCCCCGGCTTTTCGACGCTTTCCAGTATAATAACAAGCGGATTTGCAGAGAGATTAATTTGATCGGGAGTGATGGTTTTTAGTTTAAAAACAGCAATAACACCCTCTGTACCATCCCTGTATGCCAATTTTGAATAGATGTTTTTTGTTATACTATGATACTCTTTTGCAGATATTTCAGATATCTCCGGTGAAGAGAGGATCTCTTCACAGAAAAAAAGTTCATCAATTTCAAACCCGGAACTCACTGCAGCCAATATCTCCCTCTTTCCCTCTACAATAAAACAACCACTCTCCCTTCTCTCTCTGGATTTAGCAGAAAGAATCTGCAAATGTTTTATTTTTGGGTTTTTAACCGAAGTGATATGACTTATGTTCATGTTTTTTATGTTTAATTCTCCTCTTTTTCATCTGCTTTCTTCACACTCTCAGGACGCATCTGAGGGAAGAAAAGGACATCCTGAATAGATGCAGAGTTGGTAAGAAACATTGTGAGACGGTCTATCCCGATACCCATACCCGATGTGGGAGGCATACCGTATTCGAGAGCTCTTATAAAATCGGTGTCAATGAACATAGCTTCATCATCGCCTTTGTCCTTAAGCTTTATCTGATCACGGAACCTCTCAAGCTGGTCTATCGGATCGTTAAGTTCACTGTATGCGTTTGCCAGCTCTTTTCCGTTTACAAATAGTTCGAACCTTTCGGTTAAAGAGGGGTCATTACGATGTCGCTTTGTCAAAGGAGATGTTTCAACGGGATAGTCGGTAATAAATGTTGGTTGTATAAGGTGCTTTTCGCAATACTCTCCAAAAATTGCATCAATAAGCTTACCTGCTCCCATAGTATTGTTAACCTGTATGTTGAGTTTTTTGCATACCTCTCTCAGTTGATACTCATCCATGCCTTTAACATCAACACCGGCATACTCCTTTATAGCTTCAAGCATAGGCAAACGCCTGAATGGAGCCTTGAATTCAATAATGTTATCACCCAGTTCCAGAAGAGTTTTTCCGTGCAGTTCAGATGCAACCCTCTCCACCATCTGTTCTACAAACTCCATCATCCAGAAATAGTCCTTGTATGCAACATAAATCTCCAGGACTGTGAATTCGGGATTATGCGTCCTGTCCATACCCTCATTCCTGAAATCTTTTGCAAACTCGTATACTCCCGTGAATCCGCCAACGATAAGTCTTTTGAGGTATAGTTCGTTGGCAATTCTCATATAGAGGGGGATATCCAAAGCATTGTGATGTGTTACAAACGGGCGTGCTGAGGCTCCGCCGGGTATAGGTTGAAGGATTGGGGTCTCCACTTCAAGATAACCAAAACTGTTAAAGTAATCCCTCATAATGTTCATTATCTTTATTCGCTTGAGGAATACATCTTTTACCTGAGGGTTTACAATAAGATCAACATACCTCATCCGGTATCTCTGTTCGGGATCGGTAAAGGCATCATATTTCTGCCCCTCCTTCTCTTTTACGATAGGAAGTACTTTCAATGATTTACTAAGAACCTTAAGTTGTGTTGCATGCACCGATAATTCTCCTGCATTGGTGATAAATGCATAGCCCTTAACTCCTATTATATCTCCAATATCGAGCAGTTTCTTAAAAACAGTGTTATACATTGTTTTATCCTCATCCGGACAAATGTCATCTCGTTTAATGTACACCTGAATTCGTCCTGTATCATCCTGCAGTTCGATAAACGAAGCAGCACCCATAACTCTTCTGGACATAATCCTGCCGGCAATTGAGATGTTATTGAGATTTTTCTCCTCCGGGTTAAATTTCTCCCTGATCTCCAGTGTTGAAATATTAACATCATAAGCTTCGGCCGGGTATGGCTCGATACCTAAATCTCTCATCGCCTTTAGCGATTCCCTGCGTAAAATTTCCTGCTCGTTAAAATCGGTAATCTCCATTATTGTAAACTATTTGGTAACCTGCAAAAATAAACTTTTTTATCTATATCCCGAAATTAATAGCTAACTTTGCGAGGATATGGCCATAGATAAAAAGTGGATAGTAAAGGAACCGGGAAATCCGGCATTGGTGCGTCAACTTGCTTCGGAGCTTGGTGTAGACCAGACTCTGGCAAATTTGTTAGTGCAAAGAGGCATAAAATCACAATCTGAGGCGAGGGAGTTTCTAAGACCGCAGTTGGAGCAGCTTCATGACCCGTTTCTTATGAAGGATATGGACAAAGCTGTTGAGCGGCTGGATAAAGCTCTCAAATCCAGAGAGAAAATTTTAATATATGGCGACTACGATGTTGACGGAACTACAGCCGTCTCTCTTGTTTTTTCTTTTCTGAGAAAATTTGGGGAGGAGAATCTTGATTATTATATACCAAACAGATATACAGAAGGTTACGGCATCTCCTTCAAGGGTATTGACTGGGCTCACGAAAACGGGTTCACTCTTATAATTGCGCTCGATTGTGGAATAAAAGCTGTTGAAAAAGTAAATTATGCAAAAGAGAGAGGGATTGAGTTTATTAT
>CAZPFI010000072.1:0-10165 GCA_964585795.1 uncultured Muribaculaceae bacterium
ACTCTTCGCCTGTAAACCCATTAGTTTTTTTATGGCAGCAGAGGTGTTTCCCTTTGCTCTCTCTTCCAGTAGTTTGCCAAGTAAAACAAATGCAATTATCATTGTAGCTGCTTCGTAATATACAACCGGCTGAATATTGCGGGCAATCCAGAATTGAGGATAAAAGGTATTAAAAACACTAAACAAAAAAGCAATTGATGTGCTTAATGCTACCAAAGTATCCATATTGGCATTACCTCTCTTTACTGCTTTAAATCCATTTATGAAAAATTTTTTTCCAAACAGAGCAAGTACCGGCAGTGACAGCAGCATCATTGGTGCGTTAAGATTACTATGATGCATAAAGAACATTGAGATAACCATTACGGGCATCGAGAATACCCAGGCCAGTACAGTGTTTCTCTTTAATAGTTGATAATCTTTCTGCTGCCGGTCCTTAAGACTCTCTCCGGAATCTTCCTGTTCCTGAATAACCATATTGTAACCCAGTTTATTTACCAGCTCTTTTATCTCGTCTGCATCCGTTAAGCTATCTTCATACTCCACATACAGATTGCCTGCAGCAAAATTAACGGTTGCTCCTTTTACCCCCTTGTGTCCTGCAACCCCCTTCTCAACTGCCGCTGCACAGGAGGCACAACTCATACCCGTAACCGGAAAAGATCTCTTAATCATCTACTGTTCATTTTTAATTACTCTGTTCAAATACTCCACTCCCTTATCACCCGCAATCTTCTCACTCCAAACGCAAAAGCCTTTATTGGAGAGTATATCCAGTATGGGCACAGGTAAAAACGGTGTGTTGAATTCAAATATCTCACCCGGGTTTAATCTTTTTGCACTATTCAATACAGAGGCCATTGGTATATCTCCGGATTGAAGGGCTTTTCCGGCATCAAAACGAATGCCGACATTTGTTTCTATGAACCAGCCGGGCCTGTCACCGGTATATTTGCCTCCATCCCCGGTATCATCTGCATTACTTATATCGTTATATTCAGAGGAGAGTCCTGCTGCCTCACGCAAACGCGAAACAATCTCTCCTGCCTCAATTCCGGCAATGGATGCTGCCTGTTGAATTGTAGTAACCCTTGCAATTGTCTTCCTCAGCAAAGGATTCTTAAGCTTTACAAATGCGGGAGAGATTTGAGGCAAAAGCTCTTCAAGCTGCGGGTAATCTTCCAGCAGCTCATATATTTTTGTCTGAAAAGTTATTGGCCTCATTTGGAAGTGTATGAGAGCAATCTCTGATCTCCTTCAAGTGAGCGGAGCTCGGTAATGTCCTGGGTAACCTCAATAACTCCCAGGTATTCGCCATCCTTCCCTCTCAGTGCTGTGTACTCTATATATACAAACCTGCCCATAAAGTTAGACAACCAGAACTTTGCCTGATTCTCTTTTCCGCTTTTAAAGTCTGCCAATATTTGCTCCACAATATTCACACTACCCGGAGGGTGACACAGCCGTACATCTCTTCCGATAATTGATCTGTTTCTTTCGAATACCCTTTTAGGACTGTGTGAGAAGAATTTTACCTTATCATCGGCATCTACATAGGTTATATCAACAGGAATTGTTACAAACAGGGCCTCAAGCTCCTTTAAATGGAAGCTGCCGGAGTTTAATCTTATGGGCCCGGCTTCTGTGTATTGGGGTTGTGACTGCTCCGCTACTTCGGGTTTCCACTCAAGCTGAGGATCATAAAGGCAGTAGCCGTAAACAGAGGTTTCATTATAAATCTGGTACCACTCCTCAACAGAGAATTTCTCCAGGCACATCGGGATAAGTATCTCCTCCTCTTTCATAATCATGCTCTCCACTGCCTCTACTGCAGGCCCCATAAGCAAAACAATAACTGACATCAGCTCATCCTTTGTACCTATGCTGCCCGGTTCCAATGCCTCTATGGATGCTTTCAGCTGCTCTCTGATCTCATCGTGTTTACCCCACATAACCTTTGGAGGACCGGTAATTCCCGCCTTCTCAAGAAATGGGAAAAAGAGGTACTCTTTACGCTTGTAGTGCTTATCTAAATCGTACAAACTATTAAATAAAGCTTTAAGTCCAAGAATAATTTTTTGCAAATCATCTCCTTTGTCTTCAATCTGTTTTACAGGCAGAGATTCGAATATCTCTTTAATTTTTGCTGTCACCTTCTCAACCTCTCTGTTCTATTTCCTCAGTGTATCTGCCGGATGTGCCGGTGGTACATCTACAGGGTCGAACTCTATAGCTCCCTCCAGAACCGAACTGTGAATATCGCAGAATTTAAGAACCTCCTCTTCTGGAAGTCCCTCTGCAATAAGCTCCTGCTCAACCTCAACAACCTGATTGTAAGGAATTGACTTTAAAAGTTCTTTAAGACGCTTTTTAACGGTTTCGGGTGCTTCACCCTTATGAAGTTCAAGAATCATGTGCTTGAGAAGTGCTCTTTTGTCCGATGAATTGTTTATGAGTTCACTCATGATATTTATTTATAAGTATTATTTAAAAGTGCTAAATGTGTGGCCTGTATAAGGAAAACAAAATAACAGCGTTATTGTTTAAAGCAATTTTTTGTTAAATTTATGCAAAATTGAACTATGAAAAAAGTGTCCGTTATCGGGGCCGGTTTCTCAGGGCTCTCAGCTGCTTGTTATCTCGGCAAACAGGGGTTTGATGTAACAGTGTACGAGAAAAATAATACTATAGGTGGCAGGGCTGCAGTCCTGGAGAGAGACGGCTTTAAGTTCGATCTTGGCCCTACCTTCTACTGGATGCCCGATATATTCGAGAGCTTTTTTAATGATTTTAATAAACAATCTTCCGATTTTTACCAACTTATCCGTCTTGACCCGGGATATGAAATCTATTTTGGCACTAACGATTCTCTTAAAATAAGTGCCGATATAAATAAACTATACCAGACATACGAGAGTCTGGAACCCGGAAGCAGCAAATTCCTAAAACGCTATCTTAAAGACGGAGAGTTTAACTACAGAGTTGCCATTGATAAAGTGATAGAGAAGCCGGGCAGATCGATATTTGAGCTAATAATGCCGGAGACTATTGCCAGGTCACCACAGTTCTTAAAATCGATAAGCCATGAGGTAAGGTCCAATCTCAAAAATGAAAAACTGAGGCAGGCACTTGAATTTCCCGTACTTTTTCTTGGAGCTAAGGCATCTGATACTCCGCTGTTTTACTGCTTTATGAACTATGCCGACATTATGCTTGGTACCTGGCACATAAAGGGAGGTATGTTTATGCTGGCTAAAGCAATGGAGAGTATTGCAAAAAGTTATGGTGCAAAAATCATTACCAATGCCCCGGTAACCGCCATCGACACTAAAAATGGATGTGCCTCAGGATTGACATTTAAGATTGCCGGTGAGACTATTAAAACTCAAAGCGATTTTATAATCTCATCTGCCGATTATCATCATACCGAACTCCTCCTCGACCCGGTTCACAGAAATTACAGACAGAAATACTGGTCAAAAAAAGTATTTGCCCCTTCAGCAATGCTGTTTTATGTTGCATTCAACAAAAGGATAAAGAATATATCACACCATACACTCTTTTTTGATGCCGGTTTTAGAGAGCACGCCGAAACCATATACGATGTTCCACGCTGGCCATTAAAACCGCTCTTCTATGCCAGTTTCCCTTCTGTTAGTGATAGTTCATTTGCACCGGAGGGGTGTGAGTGCGGCATTTTTCTCATTCCGGTTGCAGCGGGTTTAAAGGAGACCGATGAGTTGAGGGAGAGCTATTTTCTACAGATTATCGACAGGATGGAAAAGATAACGGGACAAGAAATTACTAATAACATACTTTTTAAGGAGAGCTTCTCAGTCATTGATTTTGTGAAGAATTACCACGCATATAAAGGGAATGCCTACGGGCTTGCCAATATTCTTACTCAAACTGCATTCCTCAAACCCAAGATGCAAAACCGCCATCTGCCCAACCTTCTCTATACAGGTCAATTAACTGTTCCGGGGCCGGGTGTTCCTCCGGCAATTATATCCGGGAAAATTGCAGCAAAAACAGCAACGGAAAAAATGAGATATGGATCAACTATATAAAGAGCTTTCGTACAAAACATCGGAGCTTACAACAAAGCTCTACAGCACCTCCTTCTCTGCCGGTCTTATGTGTATGAGCAAACAGAGCCGCAGAGCCATTTACTCTGTTTACGGGTTTTTACGCCAGGCAGACGAAATAGTTGACACATTCCATCAATACCATAAAAAGCAGTTGATTGAAGAGTTCGAAAAAGAGTACTACAGCTGTATGCAGAGGGGAATAAGTCTCAATCTAATAATAAACTCATTTGCACTTACCGTAAAGGAGTATGATATACCCCCCGATCTTGTCGAGGCATTTCTAAACAGTATGAAAAGCGATCTGATTAACACAAGCTTCAACAATTCTCAAATAAAGGAGTATATCTATGGCTCTGCTGATGTAGTTGGTTTGATGTGCCTAAAAATTATGACCAGAGACAATCCTTCTGATTATCACAAGCTGAGAGAGAGTGCAATGAGTCTCTCTACCGCTTTCCAGAAGATTAATTTTTTAAGGGATATAAAAAGTGATACCCAGAATCTTTCCAGAAACTACTTTCCGGTTCTTAACGACGCCCCTTATAACATTGAAACCCGTAAAATTATCCTTGAAGATATCAATGCCAGTTTCCGTGATGCACTGAAGGGAATAAAGCAGTTACCCAAAAGAGACCGTGCAGGAGTATATCTGGCCTATCTCTTTTACCTTAATCTCACTGCCAAAATTGGAAGAACACAACCAAAAGAGCTCCTTTCAAAGCGGATAAGACTCAGCTTTGCAGAAAAATTATTTCTGTTCTTTACAGCAAATATAAGAAGTGCACTTGGTAAAAAATTTATGTAGATATGAGAGCAGCAGTCATAGGGTCGGGTGTGGGCGGTCTTGCAACGGCCATTCGCCTCGCGTTGAGGGGCGTTAAGGTAACAGTTTACGAAAAAAACGGAACTCCCGGGGGGAAAATATCTCAGATAAGAGACAGCGGATATCGTTTTGATACCGGGCCATCTCTGTTTACACTGCCCGGCCTCATTGATGAGCTGCTCGGCCCTGAATCGGGTTTTAATTATCTGCCTCTTGAGAACAGTTGCAGATACTTTTACCCGGACGGCACTCAACTTAATTTTTTTAACAACCCCGTGAAACTAAAAGAGGAGATTGAAAGCAAAACAGATGAGAGTTACAATAATATCACAAAAAGATTGAGAGAGTCGGAACAGCTCTACAATTTAACCTCTCCCCTTTTCATATTCAACTCTTTTCATAAAATAATGAACTTCCTTAACCCCAAATACAGAGCAATTCCGCTTAAACTGCACAAACTGGGTTTTAACAGAACTATGCACAGTGCCAATAAAAGATTGTTCAGGGACAAAAGGATTGTTCAACTGTTCGACCGCTATGCAACATACAACGGCTCTTCTCCATACAGAGCTCCGGCCACTCTTAACATGATCTCTCACCTGGAACACAACATAGGTGCATTCTTTCCTGTTAAAGGAATGTACTCTATTGTTGAATCATTGTTTAAAAGAGCTGCTGAACTTGGTGTTGACTTTAAGTTCAATACACTTGTAAATGAGATTATTGTTGAGAAAAAGAGGGCAAAAGGAGTTCTTGTTAAGGGAGATTACATCTTTTATGACACAATAATATGCAACAGCGATGTTAGGTATGCGGCAGCTAATATGTTTGATAAAAAATTCAAAAACCCTTTGGGCAGGAGTGCAACATCACAGGAGCCATCCACATCTGCTCTCATCTTTTACTGGGGTATAAAACGGGAGTTTCAGCTCTTTGATGTACACAATATACTTTTCAGTTCCAATTACAGGGAGGAGTTTAAATGGTTGTTTAAAAAGGGCAAAATTTACCACGACCCTACTATCTATATTTTTATAAGCAGTAAGATAGTACCCGAAGATGCTCCGCAAGGGTGTCAAAACTGGTTTGTAATGGTTAATGCCCCGTGGGACCGGGGTGAGGATTGGCATGGGGCAATAAACCAGGCAAGAGAAAATATAATCAGAAAAATAAACAGCTTACTTATAAGCAACCAGATTAAAGCCGACATAAGTGATTATATTACCCTGGAGCACATAGCAACTCCGCTTACCATAGAGAAAAATACCTTAAGCAGCAAAGGAGCTCTTTACGGAAACTCTTCCAACTCTGTTTTTTCTGCCTTTTTAAGACATCCAAACTTTTCGGGAAGAGTAAAAAATTTATACTTTGCAGGAGGAAGTGTACATCCCGGCGGAGGAGTTCCTCTTTGCGTTGCAGGGGCTTCGATAGTTGAGAGATTAATATTTGAAGATTAAACCGGTCTTATATGAGAGTTATGATTAATAAAATTGCGAATGTATTCTCAAACAGCGAATTACCAAAGACATTTGCAATTTTTTATACCGTTGGTTTTTTTCTTTTTCTGTTTCCGTACACACGGCAGTTGTTTATAGCAATAACTCCTCTCTCTTTGATTTTTGTTGTATTACTTCTTCTTATCCGGCACAGAAAATGGAGTTTGGGGTTTGTTGTTTTTTTGATTTTTGTAATAACAAGCTCCTATCTGATTGAGGTTGCAGGAGTGAAAACCGGAACTGTTTTTGGTAATTACCAATATCTGGAAGCACTGGGTCCTAAACTGTTTTCAACCCCGCCAATAATTGGTATTAACTGGTTTATGCTGGTCTATTGCAGTGCAGCAACAATGGATTATATAAGCCGCACTGCCGGCATCAGGATAAACCCTCTTTTTAGTATTGCAGGAGGAGCATTGCTTATGGTAACATACGATTTTATTGCAGAGGCAGCCGCTCCTGTAATGAATATGTGGAGATTTACTGACGGATACCCTCCTTTTAAAAATTTTATAATGTGGTTTGTAATAGCCCTCTTTTATCATTCACTTTTTCATGTGCTTAAACTAAAGAGTGGAGAGAGAGCTGCGGTTGCGCTGTTTGTTATCCAGATTCTCTTTTTTCTTGCAATTTCGTTAACAGTATTTACAGGAGTTGCCAAATGATTAAAGCTAATCATAAAAAACTGTGGCTTTGGTTCTTTGAAACCTATGCAAAGTTCCATTTTAGAAGAATATTTGAAGATGTCCGGTTTATGGAGATGGGAAGCCACTCCGGAGAGTTATCAGATTTAGACGGTCCCTGTATAATTATTTCCAATCACTTTTGGTTTTGGGACGGTTTTGTACATCTGATGCTCAATAACAGGGTTTTTAAAAAGCGGCTCTACATTATGATGTTGCAGAGTCAGATGGAGGGACGAAGATTCCTCAGGTACGGAGGATGCTTTTCAATAGATAAAGGGCACAGAGGAGTTATTGAGAGTTTGAAGTACTGCTCAGAGATATTAAAAGATAGCTCCAATATGCTGCTTATTTTTCCGCAGGGAGAGATACAGTCTCTTTATACAAAAGCTTACAGATTTGAAAAAGGGGTGGAGTATATACTTAATCAGGCACCAAAAGCTAAGGTTCTCTTTAATATTAACCTTCTTAACTTTTACTCCCTTAAGAGTCCGGTACTGACAATGTATTGCAAACAACATCTTTTAAACGGTAGAAATTCTGTTAATGAGCTTGAAGAGAGCTTCAATGAATTCTCCGATATTTGTCACAAAAATGAGTCTCCAATAACAAAAGGTATCTCTTTATTATGAAAACAGCATTAATTATCCTTTTGGGGTTTCTTGTAATAAGGTTTATAATCTCTCTGATAAATTACATCTGGTTTATTAAATCTGCAAAAGATAACTTCCCCAGGCGGGTGCCCGAATACTCTGTTCTAATTCCTGCAAGAAATGAAGCGGCAGTTATGGGAGGTCTTCTGAGTGACCTGCTCTCTCTCTCCCCAGCTCCCTGTGAGATTATAGTATATGACGATAACTCCGAGGATGAGACGTCGGTGATTGTCAGGAGTTTTTCAGTAAAATACAGCCATATTAAACTGGTGGACAGTACCCGTATATGGCCAAACGGTCATTCGGTATTGCCTAACGGTTGGTTAGGAAAGAACAATGCCTGCCATAGACTGGCATCAGTGGCCAAAGGCGAGTACCTGCTGTTTCTTGATGCCGATGTAAGGGTTAACTCATCAATTATCAAGTATATAAAATATGCCTGCAACAACAATCTGGCTCTGTTGTCAATCTTTCCACATCAGATCCTGGGTTCTAAACAGGATTATTCGGTTACTCCTCTGATGAACTGGATTCTCCTCTCTTTATTGCCTCTTCCTCTTGTCAAATACTCCTCATGGAGTTCATTCTCTGCTGCCAACGGACAATTCATGCTATTTAGAAGGGTTATTTATAACAGCATACTTCCTCATAAGAAGTTCAGGGGCAGCCGGGCAGAGGATATTGAGATTAGCAGACATCTGAAAAAAACAGGACATAGGATTGCCACCCTTACAGGGGACGGTTCTATCAGGTGCCATATGTATAACTCTCCTGAAGAAGCAGTTAAAGGTTTTACAAAAAATGTCTTTCACTTCTTTGGAGGTTCTGTGTTTTTAACAATCTTATTCTTGGCAATTACAACGCTGACAGTGCCTTTTGCTTTTATCTCCGGAGGTTTAGTTGCAGGTGTTGTTTCGCTGGTATTGATTGTTGCAATAAGGATATTTGTTTCACTTGCAAGTGAACAAAATGTTCTGTTAAACATTTTATATATGGGGTTACAGCACTTCTATTTTACAAAGATTGTTTCTGTTGCTCTTAGAAACAGAAGAGATAAAATTGAAATATGGAAAGGAAGAAACATATACTCATAATACTTTTTTTACTGTTTTGTGGGGCTATTTCGGGCAATAACATCTACGACAAAGCAATCTACCAGTGCTACCTGAACGGTGATATGGCCGGATGGCAAAACATTATAAAGCTTGCAGAGAGAGATATTGCCAATGAAAATATTGGCAGACTATCCTATAAGTCACCATTGAGGGTATCTCTTATAAACTACTACTACGGTGTTACAGGTTGGCTCATATCACAGAAAGAGAATAAGAGGGCGATGGAGTACATAAAGAAGGGTGAGTCACTGATAGAACAGATACTTGAAAAGGAGCCCCAAAACGCCACACTTATTGCTTATAAAGCTGCTTTTAAAGGTTTCAGGATAGGTGTAAGTAATTTTAAAGCAATTTATCTTGGCATACAGAGCCAGAATCTGGCCAAAAGGGCATATAATCTGGAACCAGAAAATGTTCGTGTATTAATTGAGATGGGCAATATTCTCTATTACAGCCCCTCCTTTGCAGGCGGAGACAAACAGAGAGGTCTTGAACATTATCTAAAGGCGGTCTCAATTATGGAGAAGAGTGGTTTGACTACCGATAACTGGCAGTATCTCTCCCTTCTTACATCCATCACTACGGCTTTTAATGAGCTGGGAAACAAAAGCATGGCACTTGAAATGTACAATAAAACCGTCTCTTTTGCACCCGGATACAAATGGATAAAAGAGCTTTACCCCAAAATTGCAAACTAATTACCCCTCTTCCTTCTTAATATCTCTTTATTAATAAGTTGCAACTCCCTTGAGGTCTGTCCAGCCATTGATGTATTCTCCTCAGCCCTTCTTATAAGATAGGGAAGAACATCTCTTACCGGTGCATAAGGAATATATTTGCAAACATTGTAGCCGTGAGAGGCAAGATTGAAAGAGATATTATCGCTCATACCATACAGTTGTGAGAACCACACTCTTTTGTCGTTGCTCTCTATACCCTTATTATCTATCAACTTTGCCAGTAACAGATTGCTTTGGTAGTTATGTGTTCCGCAGAATAACTCCATGCTATTTATATTATCCATTACATACTTCAGACCTGTATCATACATTCTGTCGGTGCTCTCCTTATCCGGATTGATTGGAGAAGGATAACCGTTAAGTTTTGCAAGCATTCGCTCCTCCTCCATATAAGCACCCCTTACCAGTTTTACTCCTGTAATACATCCCTTTATTTTAAGCTCTTTATGAATTCTCTTGAGATAATCAAGGCGATCTGTTCTGTACATCTGCAGAGTGTGAAAAACAATTGCTCTTTTTTTGTTGAATTTGTGTTCGAATAATGACGTCATCACCCGGCGGACG
>CAZPFI010000073.1:0-10082 GCA_964585795.1 uncultured Muribaculaceae bacterium
ATTTGCCGAGAAGAGGGGCTGGAAGATAGAGATAAACAGCCAGAGTGAAGGTACTTCGGGAGGTTTCAAAGAACTAATCTGCAAAATATCGGGACAGGGTGTTTATGGAGTTATGAAGTACGAAAGCGGAGTACACAGGGTTCAACGGGTTCCTCAAACCGAGACTCAGGGAAGGGTTCATACATCAGCTGCCTCGGTTGCAGTATTGCCTGAAGCAGATGAATTTGACATTGAGCTTAACTTAAATGATGTTCGCAAGGATACATTCTGCTCATCAGGTCCCGGAGGACAGTCCGTTAATACAACTTACTCTGCAATACGCCTTACCCATGCACCTACAGGCATTGTGGTACAGTGTCAGGACGAAAAATCACAGATTAAAAACTACGAGAAGGCCCTTGCCGAGTTGAGAACCAGAATTTATAACCTTGAATACGAGAAGTACCTTAACGAAATTTCGGCCAAGAGGAAAACGATGGTATCCACCGGTGACCGCTCGGCCAAGATACGAACCTATAACTACCCTCAGTCAAGAGTGACCGACCACAGGATAAACTATACAATGTACAATCTACCGGTATTTATGGACGGAGCAATTCAGGAGGTTATAGACCTGCTTCAGATTGCAGAAAACTCAGAGAGGTTGAAAGAGAGCGGACAATAAACATCTGCAGCTGAATAACTGACTGCTGCAGATTAATAAATATTAAATGGACTACAAAAGCTTATTCGCCAATATTGTTGCAAAACAGAGTTTTCTTTGCGTTGGGCTTGATTCCGATATGGCTTTGCTTCCGGCTTCTGTTACAAAATGTTCCAATCCTGTTTTTGAGTTCAATAAAGCGATTATTGACGCCACTGCTCAATATACAGTGGCCTATAAACCAAATCTGGCATTTTACGAATGTTTGGGTTGGCAAGGTTGGAGAGATCTTGAACTTACTGTAAATTACATCCGCAAAAACTATCCGGATATGTTTCTGATAGCCGATGCTAAAAGAGGTGATATTGGTAATACAGCAGCTAAGTATGCCGAAGCATTTTTTAATCACCTTGATTTTGATGCTGTGACAATCTCTCCTTACATGGGCAGAGAGTCTGTGGAACCCTTCTTGAAAATAAAGGGTAAATGGGCTGTTATTCTTGCACTTACATCCAATCCGTCTGCTGCCGATTTTGAAACTCTCAATCTGACAGATTACAATATACCTCTCTACCAAAAAGTGATTAAAGAGGGGATGGAGTGGGGATCGGCAGATAATATAATGTTTGTTGCAGGAGCAACAAGACCCCTCGATCTTGCTGCAATAAGGGGTTTATGTCCTCATAATTTTCTGCTGGTGCCTGGTATAGGAGCTCAGGGTGGAAGTGTAAAAGAGATATCAAAGAATGCTCTCAACAGCTCGTGCGGAGTTCTGGCAAATGCATCCAGGTCGGTGATATTTGCATTCAGGGAGTATGCCAATGGAGAGGATGGTATCTCATTCCAGAGATATGCTGCTGAATCGGCTGCATCCCTTGCCTTTGAGATGAAGCAGGCACTTATTGATGGGGAGATAATCTTGCCAGAGTAGTTATATTGCCCTTAACCTTCTGTCCTTTTGTAACCTGAATCCTCGCATCGAGGGGAAGAAAGAGATCTACTCTGGAGCCAAACTTTATGAACCCAATCTGACTTCCATGCTCAACCTCCTGGTTCTCTTTTGCGTAACACACTATTCTTCTGGCCAGCAGTCCTGCAATCTGTCTGATTAGAACCTTAGTACCGTTTGTGTTTAAAACTAATGTTGTACGCTCGTTTTTTTCAGAAGATTTGGGATGCATTGCAACCAGATATTTACCCGGGTGATATTTGTAATACTCTACGGTACCGTTGCACGGATACCAGTTAACATGCACATTGAAAACCGACATAAATACAGATACCTGGATACACTCGGTTTTAAGGTACTCGTTTTCGTAAACCTTTTTTACACTGACAATAGTTCCGTCAGCAGGTGATGTGATATATTCCGGGTCGCTTTCCGGTACCCTTTGGGGGTCTCTGAAAAACCTTACAACAAAGGCAAACAGTAGAGATGCAACAGAAATTGAGACTATTTTGCATAGCAACGAGCCGCAAAAAATTACGAACAGAGCCGTAATGGCAGCAATGATAAGAAAACTGTTGAAAATTATTTTGTAACCCTCTTTGTGGATACGCATAGTGTGTAGTTTAGGTCTTAATCAAGTTAAAAAGTTTGAGGTATGTTATTGCCAGCGGTATAGCCAGGATTGCTCCGTCGAATCTGTCAAGCAAGCCACCATGTCCCGGAATTACATTCCCCGAATCCTTGACGCCAAAATTACGCTTAAAGAGTGATTCTGCCAAATCTCCGAAAATTCCGGAGACGGGGACAATTAATCCAAGTGCAAATACATGAACAAGAGTAAAAGGGAGCAGGCCCGTATAATGGAGTATATAAGCAGTTAAAAGAGAGAGCCCGACTCCTCCGTAAACTCCCTCCCAGGATTTTTTTGGAGATACTGCCGGATATAGTTTATGTCCGTTCTTTTGCCCGAATGCCATTCCAAAAACATATGCACCAACATCGGATACCCATAAAAGAATAAAAACTGAGAGTAGCAGGTAAGGTGAATAAAGGCCTTTGTCCGAAAAAAGTATTGTATTTGTAAGTGAGAAGGGTAGGGCGATATAGATAATTGAGAAGAATGGAATGAACATCTTCTGATAATCAACTCCCCTAATTTCACCTGTTCTATCTTTTTCGAAGAGTGAGCCGGCCAGCATAATGGCCAGTGGAACAGACAACAGATACAGGTAAACGCTATCTGCTTTATAGGCATTAATTACAAATGATATTGTGTACATCAATGTACCGGTAACAAGTGCAGTAAACTGCATCCCTGTAAATTCACCACCCAATGAAATGGAGAGAAACTCTTTCATCATAAGGTAAATGCATATTAGCATAACAGCGGCAAAAGCTACGGGACTCCATAAGATGGAGCCAATCATCACTATAAGGAAGAGTGCTCCGCCAAACGCCCTTTTAATGGTGTTGTTCATCTTTCAGTTCTACCTCAGTGTTTTCATTATTCACATTTTGGCCTTCTGACATCTCTGTAATCTCTGTCTCTTTCCCGGCAGATTTTTTTCTTTTTGCAGCTTTTGGAGACTTGCTCTCTTTTTTAGGTTCAGGTTCGGCTGTTGGTGGTTGACTTCCTGCCCTTTTACCGAATATTGCCTCCAAATCTTCCGAGAAGATGACCTCTTTTTCAAGTAAAAGCTCTGCAAGTTTTACAAATCCATCCATATTATCTCTCAGAACCTTTTTCGCAAGCTCGTATGCCTCGTCAACAAGTCGTTTGGCCTCGGAATCTATCAGTTCTGCTGTCTTCTCGCTGTATGGTTTGCCAAGGGTAAAACCGGCAGACTCGGTAGAGTCGTAAAACGATATATTTCCTACACTTTTGCTCATTCCCAGATAGGAGACCATTGCATAGGCCTGTTTGGTTATCTTTTCAAGGTCGCTTAGAGCTCCGGTTGATATTTTATTGTTGATTATCTCCTCTGCGGCTCTTCCTCCCAGTGTAGAGGCCATTTCGTCCATCATCTGCTCTGTTGTTGTAATCTGACGCTCTTCGGGAAGATACCAGGCAGCACCCAATGCTCTTCCTCTTGGAATTATTGTAACCTTTAATAGAGGATTTGCGTGAGGTAAAATCCAACTTACAGTTGCATGACCGGCTTCATGATATGCAATTGTTCTCTTCTCCTGCGGAGAAATTATTTTGCTTCTCTTTTCCAAACCTCCGATTATCCTGTCCACGGCATCAAGGAAATCCTGTTTGTCTATTGCCTCTTTGTTCTTTCTGGCTGCAATAAGTGCTGCCTCGTTACATACATTGGCAATATCTGCTCCGGAAAACCCGGGAGTCTGTTTTGCGAGAAACTCAATCTGAAAGCCCTCTGTCAGCTTTAGGTTTTGGAGGTGTACTTTAAAGATGTCTATTCTCTCTTTAAGCTCAGGCAGATCTACATGAATCTGTCTGTCAAACCTTCCTGCTCTCATAAGTGCCTTATCCAGTATATCTGCCCTGTTTGTGGCTGCCAATATTATTACACCGGAGTTTGAGCCAAATCCGTCCATCTCTGTCAACAGCTGGTTAAGAGTATTCTCTCTCTCATCATTTGAAGAGAAGCCCGCATTCTTGCTTCTTGCCCTTCCAACAGCATCTATCTCGTCGATGAATACAATGCAGGGGGCCTTCTCCTTTGCCTGCCTGAACAGATCCCTTACACGGCTGGCACCCACGCCTACAAACATCTCCACAAAGTCCGAACCCGAAATTGAGAAAAACGGCACATTTGCTTCTCCTGCAACCGCTTTTGCCAGGAGGGTCTTACCTGTTCCGGGAGGGCCTACCAGAAGTGCACCTTTTGGAATCTTTCCTCCGAGGTTGGTATATTTCTTTGGATTTTTAAGGAAATCCACTATCTCCATCACCTCCACCTTGGCCTCTTCAAGCCCTGCCACATCTTTGAATGTTATCTTAACATGTGTGCCATCCTTATCAAACAGCTTTGCCTGGGATTTTCCTACGGAAAATATTCCTCCGCCTCCCTGGGAACCTCCTCCCATTGTTTTGTTCATTCTGCGGAACATAAACACCCACAGGGCTATCAAAAGGATAGGGAACAGCAGCCACTCCAGTGCTTTTCCAAAGTAGTTTGTTCTCTCTTCGGTTTCGACAGTAAATTTACTCTCTGCCGGCAGCTGTGCCAATACCTGCTCGAACTGCTCTTCGGGGTTGAAATTTGAAGATACAATGAAATAGAAGTGAGGAGTAAACTTTGGCTCTTTACCGCCAAACTTTTCGACATACCTGAACAGACTGTCTTTTTTTATGATTACCTCTGCACGGTTTTGATTGGTAACATAGATAATCTTCTCTACATCACCTTTTATTATCATCTGCTCTTTTACTTTGAGCCACTCCGATTTTACAGGGCTTCCCCCGTCATAAGAGCTCCACATATATGCTATGACTCCCAAAAGGATAATGTAAACCCATATTACATTAAACTTTGGAGGCCACATTTTTGTGAACTGCTTGTTATTGTTGCTTTTATTGTCTTTAGGTATTTCCATACTGTTTTAATCGTGATAAACTTCTCTTG
Organism: uncultured Muribaculaceae bacterium; assembly: GCA_964585795.1. GTDB lineage: Bacteria > Bacteroidota > Bacteroidia > Bacteroidales > UBA932 > Bact-08. Next base: position 5,186 of record CAZPFI010000073.1, read on the forward strand.
GGGCATCTGCCCATAAATCTTCAAGCCGGTAGAACTGGCGGTACTCAGTCTGAAATATATGTACCACAATGTTGCCATAGTCCATAATAATCCAGAATGCATTCTCCTTTCCCTGCATCCTTATAACTTTTTGTCCGCACTTTTTTATCATCTGCTCTTCTATATTGTCTGCGATGGCTATGACCTGCGGGCGGGAATCGGCGTTGCATACTACAAAGTAGTCGCAAATGGCTGTTTCTATCATTTTTAAATCGAGAGAGCAAACAAAACTGCCTTTCTTGTCAAGTATAGCATCTGCTATGCATTTCAGCTCTTTTTGTTCTGTGTAGAGATCTTCAGTGATAATCTCTCTCTGGGCGACAATCTTCTTTTTTACCGGCACAATAATTATTTTTTATAATATATCCACAAATTTACTGCAATTTTTCGTCCAATAGTAAAATTATTACAATGACACCTGTAATTAAATGGTTTGAAACCATTGATTCTACTAATAACGAGGCGCTTAGAGAGTTTGAGCGATCTGACGATTTTACCGTTTTTTCTGCTTATTATCAGACAAATGGCAGAGGACAGAAGGGTAACAGTTGGGAGAGTGCTGCAGGCAGGAATCTAACTTTCTCTATTTTACTAAAACCGGTATTGCTAAGGCCTCAGAATCAGTTTCTAATATCTCAGATAGTGACTGTTGGGATAGTTCGTTATCTACATACAAAAGGTGTTTTGTGTAAGATTAAATGGCCTAATGATATCTACTTTAACGATAAAAAAATCTGCGGAATTCTTATTGAGAACTATCTTTCGGGCGACAAAATGTCAGGGTCGATAGTTGGGATAGGATTGAATATAAATCAGAGAGTTTTTGCTTCTGACGCACCAAATCCTGTATCACTTACATTAATTACCGGAGAAGAGTACAATCTTAAAGCCGAGCTTCAGTTGCTTATATCAGAGATCCGTGACCTCTATCTTGAGTTTATAGCCATTAATACACATAAGGAGACATGTTCAATTAACGATGAGTACCATAACTTACTTTACAGATTGAACGAATTCCACAAATACAGAGTAGTTGAAACAGGAGAGATTATTGAGGCCAAAATAACGGGAATTGACAAAAATGCCTGTGTAGTACTACAAGGCAGGGATTCGGTTTGTAAGAGGTATCATTTTAAAGAGATTGCCTACATTCTTTAGTTAAAGAGTCTTGAACTTCTCAATAGTTTCCGGTGGATTGTCTGTACCGAATACAGAGTTTCCCGCAACCAGAATATCAGTCCCGCTTTCGATAAGAAGCTTTGCATTAGAAAGGTTCACTCCTCCGTCAACTTCAATCAGACAATTGAGATCTCTCTCCACAATCATCTGCTTCAGTTTTGACACCTTACTAAGGGTGTTGGCAATGAAGCTTTGTCCTCCGAATCCGGGGTTTACCGACATTACAAGAATGAAATCGGTATCGGGAAGTATCTCATAGAGGTTGCGTACCGGTGTGTGAGGATTAATTGCAACTCCTGCTTTCATCCCCAGTGATTTAATCATCTCTACAGAGCGGTGAAGGTGAGTGCAGGCCTCATAATGAACGCTGAGATATTGCACATTTAATTCACTGAAGCGTTTGATGTATTTATCGGGATCTACAATCATAAGGTGCGCATCAAGAGGTTTAAGGGCGGTTTTGGCTATGGCCTCTACAACCGGAAAACCATAAGATAGGTTTGGTACAAACACACCGTCCATAATGTCGAGATGAATCCAGTCTGCCTTGCTATGGTTTATCATCCTGATGTCATTATCCAGGTTACCAAAGTTGGCGGAGAGAACTGATGGGGCAATTATTGCAGACATACTTATTACTCCTTTAGGTTTTTTAACACATCTGTAAGCAGCTTACAGAATTTATCAACGGAATCAATCTCCAGTCTCTCTCCGGGGGCATGGGCTCCTTTAATGGTAGGCCCGAATGATATCATATCGAGATATGGATATATATTGAGAAAAAGGCCGCATTCCAATCCTGCGTGTATAGCTCTTACTATTGGCTCTTTTTGGAAAAGCCGGGTGTAAGACTCTTTACACACTTCCAAAAGGTGTGAGCTTAATTTTGGTTTCCAACCCGGATATTCACTCTCGTGGGTAACTGTTGCTCCCGACAGTAAAAAAAGCGATTCAATTCTGTCTGCTGCATTATAGCGTGCGGAGTTAATTGAGCTTCTTTGACTTGTGCACACTTTTATTATGTCTGCCTGCTCCATTTTTATTGAAGCAAGATTGGTTGATGTCTCAACAAGCCCTTCAATCTCCTGGCTCATTGCAAGCACCCCGTGAGGTATGCCGTTAAGCGTTAGAATTACTCTTCTGGAGGTGTCACTGTCTATGCAATGTGTATAAGAATTGCTCTCATCTGCTTTGCCGTAGATTTCGGGATCGGATATCGAGTATTCCTCTTTAATCTCTGTCAGAGTAGCTTTTAAAACAGAATTTACCTCTGAGATATCTTTCCTGTTGATGGCAATATCTGCGTAGGCCTCTCTTGCTATTGCATTTCTTTTGTTTCCTCCATCTATGGCACACAGCTGAAAGTTTATACTTTTGGACAGACGGTACAGCAGACGGACAAGCAGTTGATTTGCGTTGGCCCTGTTTTTATGAATATCATCTCCGCTGTGTCCTCCGGCTGCTCCGTAAAAACCGGTACGAATAAACGCCTTATTTGCAGAGACACTCTCTTTTGAATATTTATATCTTGCAGTGGTGTCAATTCCCCCTGCGCAGCCGATAAACAGCTCTCCCTCATCTTCGGAGTCGAGATTAATAAGAAGTTTTCCTGTTATAAAGCCGGGTTTAAGCTCTTTTGCACCTTTAAGGCCTGTCTCCTCTTCGGTTGTGAAAAGTGCCTCCAGAGGGCCGTGTTCCAGTTTGTCTGAGTCCAGAATTGCCAGCTGAGCTGCCATTCCTATTCCACAATCGGCGCCAAGTGTTGTCTCTTTTGCTATAAGCCATCCATCTTCCTGCACATACTCTATAGGGTCGGTATCGAAATTAAAGCTGCTGTCACTGTTCTTTTCACATACCATGTCGGAGTGGCTTTGGAGAACCACAACAGGAGAACTCTCCATTCCCGGAGTTGCCGGTTTGAGAATAACTACATTGTTGGCACTGTCGGTTTTATACTTAAGCCCCCTCTTCTCTGCAAAATCTATCAGATACCGGGTAATCTTCTCCTCTTTACCGCTCTCTCTGGGGATTTTTGTTATCTCATCGAATATCTTGAATAATTTATCACTCTCCATTTTTGAAGCAATTTTTGATTTATGTACTGAGTTGTGGAAATTAAGTGAGTTTGAGTTGTTTTTCTATATCCACAACATATTTTCTGAACGACCTGTCGGTGTCTATTAAATCGCAAACAGTGTTATATGCGTGAAGAACTGTTGCATGATCGCGTTTACCGGTCTGCAAACCTATGGATGCCAGCGAACTTTTTGTATGATTTCTGCTTAAGTACATTGCAATCTGCCTTGCCTGCACAAGCTCTCTTTTCCTTGATGAACTTAGGAAAAGTTGAGGGTCAATTCTAAAGTATTCACAAACAAGTTTCTGGATGCTCTCTACTGTAATTTCAGGTTTGTTTTTAGTTACAATCTTTTCTATGAGATTCTCTGCCAGTTCCAGGTTTATTTTGCGGTTGGTAAGTGTTGCCTGAGCCAGCAGCGAAATAAGTGTGCCGTGAATCTCCCTTATATTGGTTGATACTCTTGACGCAATGTAAGAGATGACTTCATCGGGAAGAGTTATGCCGTCGTTGTAGCTTTTTGCCTTTAAAATATCCAGACGGGTCTGATAGTCAGGCGGAAGTAACTCTGCCAACAAACCCCATTTGAACCTGGACAGTAACCTTATCTCCAGATCCTGAAGATCTACAGGTGCTTTGTCGGAGGTGAGAATGAGCTGTTTACCCATTGAGTGCAGGTGACTGAAAATATGGAAAAAAGCATTCTGTGTACCCGGTTTGCCAGCAAATTCGTGTACATCATCAATTATAAGAACATCTATCAGCTGATAAAAGTGGAGAAAATCTGTCAGTTTGTTTTTGACAGTTGTTGCATCCATGTATTGGGTCTGAAAGCGGTTGGCGCTTACATAAAGTACAATCTTCTCGGGGAACTGATTTTTTATTGCAATACCTATTGCCTGAGCAAGATGTGTTTTGCCAAGGCCGGAACCTCCGTACAAAAAAAGTGGGTTAAATGCCCCTTTGCCCGGATTTGCAGAAATATTCATTCCTGCAGCTCTGGCCAGTTTATTGCACTCACCCTCGATAAAACTTTCGAAAGTGTTATTGGGGTTAAGCTGAGGATCTATCTCAAGTTGCTGCAGGCCCGGAATTACAAATGGATTTGCAATATTGCCGGCTTGATTTGGAAAAGGCACCGATTTATTTTTTATCTCCTGATTCTTTTGTTGAGGGAATGTTACAACCTCTTCTCCCGAAACCACCCTGACATTGTACTCGAGCTTGGCCTCTTTTCCCAACTCTCTTTTGAGGGTTTTGCCGATAAGGTCTATATAATGCTCTTCAAGATATTCACGGAAAAAATTTGATGGAACCTCGATGGTTAATACCGATCCGGAAATTCTTACTGCTTTGATTGGCTCGAACCATGTTCTGAAACTTTGGGGACGGATAATATCACGAATTATATTGAGACAATTATTCCACACCAGAGTATGTTTAGGTTCAGTCATAGATTTAGATTAGGCAGGTAAGTTTGGTGGAACAAATTTGGTGATAAATTATGTAAAAAAAAACAGAAAATGTATTGGAATTTTAAATATTTTTTTAATTTATTGTATTTAAGATGAAAAAAATTAAAAACAATATTTTAAATATAAA
>CAZPFI010000074.1:0-9956 GCA_964585795.1 uncultured Muribaculaceae bacterium
ATGTTGATTAAAAGAGCCGTCATATCACTCAAGTCATACGACAGGATTGTAACGGTTAAAGGACTCTCAGAGATGGAGGTACCTGCCAATAAGGTAATTTGGCCGGTTGTATACAAAGAGATCGGAGACGATTTAACCTTACTTTATCAATCCATAAACAGAAAGAATAAAATAATTACAGACTACCTTATCTCAAAAGGTATGGAGGAAAGTGAGATTACCGTATCTGCTCCACAGATAATTGACATGAACGCCGAACGATATCAGAGCCAACCTGCAAGATACAGATACAATATTACCAGCATTCTTACCGTTACCTCCGAGAAGGTAGAACTGGTAATGGATATTATCTCCTCACAATCTGAACTTCTTAACAAAGGCATTGCCCTCACTGCTGGTGATTATCAGTATGTTACTCAGTTTTTTTACACGGCACTTAACGATATTAAACCTGCGATGATAGAAGAGGCAACTCAAAACGCAAGGACGGCAGCAGAAAAATTTGCCCGCGACTCCGGAAGCAAAATCGGTAAAATAAAAAGAGCAAATCAGGGCCAGTTTACAATCAGCGACAGAGATGCCAATACTCCTCATATTAAAACTGTCAGAGTTGTAAGTACAATTGAATATTTCATTAAAGATTAAAGATTAATATAATTTACGATTAACATAAAAATAATTAACTAGTTATGGAAATTTGCAATGTTCACGCCCGTGAGATTCTTGACTCACGCGGAAATCCCACAATTGAAGTAGATGTTCATCTTCTGTCAGGAGCTTTTGGCCGTTATGCCGTTCCTTCAGGAGCATCTACAGGTGCAAACGAAGCTCTGGAACTCAGAGACGGAGATAAAAGCCGTTATCTTGGTAAAGGTGTTCTGCAGGCAGTAAAAAATGTAAATGAGGTTATTGCACCGGCTATTATGGGTATGAGTGCTTTAAATCAGACTCAGATTGACAGGTTTCTTATAGAATTGGACGGCACCCCTACAAAATCGAAACTAGGTGCCAACGCCATTCTTGGAGTCTCACTGGCTGTTGCAAGAGCAGCTGCCAACTATCTTCAGATACCACTATATCGCTACATTGGAGGAACAAACGCTGTAACTCTTCCAATACCGATGATGAATATTATCAATGGGGGTTCGCACTCCGATGCTCCTATTGCATTCCAGGAGTTTATGATTCGTCCTGTTGGTGCCTCAAGCTTCAGAGAGGGTTTGAGAATGGGTGCAGAAGTTTTCCATAACCTTAAGAAAATATTCCATGACAGAGGTCTGAGTACTGCAGTTGGTGATGAGGGTGGTTTTGCTCCGGCACTTAAAGGGACCGAAGATGCTATAGAATCAATTATCGAAGCTATTAAAAAGGCCGGATACAAGCCGGGTGTAGATGTAACCATTGCTCTTGATTGTGCGGCAAGTGAGTTCTATAAAGACGGTATTTATGACTATTCAAAATTCGAAGGACCTCAGGGTGCAAAAAGAGATGCAGGTCAACAGGTTGAGTATCTCAAATCATTAGTTGAGAAATATCCTATCGACTCAATCGAAGATGGAATGGACGAGCAGGATTGGGATGGATGGAAACTGCTGACCGATGTCCTTGGATCAAAAATACAGCTTGTCGGAGACGATCTGTTTGTTACCAATGTTATTTTCCTCAAAAAAGGGATAGAGACAGGTTGTACAAACTCTATTCTAATTAAAGTAAATCAAATTGGTACACTTACCGAAACTCTTGACGCAATTGAAATGGCACACCGCAATAAGTTTACCAGTGTAACATCGCATCGCTCAGGAGAGACCGAAGATTCAACAATTGCAGATATCGCTGTTGCAACCAACTCCGGACAGATAAAAACCGGATCTCTCAGTCGCTCCGACCGTATGGCAAAATATAACCAGCTTCTGAGAATTGAGGAGGAGCTTGGAGATCTTGCACAGTATGGCAGAAAGTAATCTCCGAAACTGTTTTATATAAATTCAAAAAACAGTAGCTATAATAAGGTCGGCTTTTGTATTTGGGCCGACCTTATATTTTGCATTAATAATCAAGAGCAATGAAATCGATACCGACAAAACTGTTTAACTGATTGGCATTGCTTTTGCCCAGATTGACAATCAGAATAGTGTTTTCACCCTCAACAATTGATGTATCGTGTAGAGATATCTCTTTTACCAGAGGCTTTGGTGAGTATCCGTCAAAAACATAATCCACCTCTCTCCCATTTATAAATAATTTAAAACTTCCAAAATTTTGTCCGCAAACATAAGCCAGAGAAACTTTATTAAATGCCCTGGGTCTCTCTGAGTATAATTTAACAACGAGTGAGTCTCCTTCAGTCGCTCCGCTCCAATTAACAAATGCTTTGTTACTTGTTTCAAAATTAACCGATCTGTCAAAAGAGATTCTCCCTGTACTCTTTTTGTAAAAGTAAAGCTGGTCGAACTCTGTTCTGCCCCTTGCGACAATTGCAGGAACTAACTGCAACCGGTTTGTAACAACCTCTTTGGCAACACCCTCATTAACCCCGATAAGTGTACCGGTTTGATCAGGGAAAAGTATCTCATTACCGTGTTGGGGTTTTAAATAGAAGAAGGTTACAGGTGCAAAATTGAGTATTGCATCGGTCCATGTCCATACTTCCATATCAAACCTCAGATGATTATTGAATGGAAGTTTATCCAGACTCCTGTATCTGAGGTTAACAGTATAACCTGCCTCAAGATTTCCACTTCCGTCAGGTTGAGATATGAACGGGTGATCTGTAAATTTTTCCGGTCTGCACCATGCATAACCATAGTAATCCTCGGTTCCGGTACCAAAATTTGAAGGGAAGCTCTCCCGGTCGACATAAATTTTTTCATCACCCTCTCCCCACCAAGCATATGCGCTGTTAAAGAGAGTTAATGCATCTCCTGCAAGAACCCCCTTACCCTTAATCTCAACATAGTTAACATCAAATGCACCCTCTCCAAACTCAGCATTGCTTTTTACACCTCCGGCATCAAGTCTGTTGAACTCTCTCCACGATGAGTAAAAATGCATGCTCCTTTCATCCCAGCTCCATTCACAAACAGTAGTTTCAAATGAGATTTTCAGATCGAAATTATTGTGGTTTATCAGTTTTATTTCAGCTTCTTCTTTATAAGGCATTACCCAAAATGACTCCATTGTCCCATCTTCTTTTATGTTTGTAAAAAAAGTTGAGTGAGGAGACAATATGTAACCTGTGCCAAAAAAATCTCCCACAGGTGACCACACACATTTCTTACCATCAAACCTTATCTCAATGACCGTTGATCTAAGTGCCTGATTAATTAAAAAATCATTGTTGCTATCTGAAACTCCCTCCAGTTTTAAAGAGATTAACGAAATTGCAGCCTCACCCTGATATTTAATACTGTGGACCTCTCCACCTTCTAATGTAAAAAGGGAAGCAGCATGATTATCACCCCGTCTCTCATCTGCCGGCAAGTTATTAAGCTGTGCTGCACTCATCTCAATAAGTGGTTTATTTAAATTCAACTGTTCCAAAGAAAAACTTACAACATCTGTTCCCTTTGCATACTCTCTGTAATTGATGTTATAATATACATTCTCTCCGCCAAATCCCGGAGTGTCGGCATATACATTATCGCTTTCATAGGTAATTATGCATCTTTCTGCGTATGGAATTGGCAGATACAGATTGTGTCCTCTCCTGTCATATCTGTAATCCTTCGACACAGAAGCTGAGATAGGTTCAGGAGCAAGCAAACCACCACTAATAATATCAAACGGAGAGCCCTCAATTACAGGATTAACTGAGTTATCAATGTATATTCTCATCTTTCCTTCTCCCGGATGTATGCCTGCAAATGTCATCCAAAACCGGACAACCGCTCCGGGACCGTTATGATCGAAAAGCACAAATTCTCTCCTGCCATTCAATGTGTCAACTCTCATGAATGTCGACAGATCGTAATTGGCGAACCATCCCGGTTTTTCTGGTGAGACACTCATCCTGTCGTAGCTGCTCATTTGTTTAAGTAAAAAATGAGGTTCAGGCCACTTTGCTATGCTGGTACGGGAGGTCATCTCCTGTAGTAATGTGCTGAGTGTGACTTGATCGGCAGCGATTGAAGCCGTCGTAAAAAGAGTAGTGAGAATTACTAAGCAGGTATTTATCCTCTTTTTAAAAAGTAAAACCATATTCTTCAATGTTATAGTATTCGTTTTAATAGTATTAATTGCAGGTCGGTTTATAAACATAGTGTTTATGTATAATTTCTGATGCAATTTACACTAAAATTACCTTTTTAAAGGTAAACACTGTTTTGTAAATTATGCGGTTTTACCACCTTGATAAGATGTAAAGTGCTATATTTGCAACTTATTTTAAGAAAACAGGAATGAAATATTATAAATTCTCACTCATAGATGCCATTTATTCAAAATTATTAATTTTATTAACAGCAACATTTTTCTTTTCTCCGGGCACTAATGTAATTTCGGGTCAATCCGATAAATTTCTAACCTACTACGAGAAGAATAACTATAACCACACTCCCAGGTATAATGAAACCATTGAATTCTGTCAATTACTTGCCAATAACTCACCTCTGGTAACCTACAGAACAATAGGAGTAACTCCTCAGGGGAGAGATATCCCTCTTCTTATACTGGACAGAGACGGGTTTACAGATCCACAACAGGTTAGAGCTGCAGGAAGAGTTGTAATTCTTGTTCAGGCAGCAATCCATGCCGGAGAGCCGGATGGAAAAGATGCAGGTATGATGCTTGTTCGTGACATAGCTATACATGGAAAATATCCAACCATTCTGGACAATGTCTCTCTGCTTTTTATACCAATCATTAATCCTGACGGGCACGAAGATTTTGGAAGTCATTACAGAATTAATCAAAACGGCCCGGCTGAGGTAGGTTCAAGGTTTACAGCTCAGCGACTCAATCTCAATCGTGATTTTATAAAAGCAGATGCAGATGAAACCCGTGCATTTCTTAAGTTATACACACAATGGATGCCGGAAATATTTATAGACATTCATGTTACAAATGGAGCAGATTTTCAATATGTGACAACCTATGGAATAGATCATTGCGGTTTTATGTCACCTCCACTGCAATCCTGGACAAAAAGTGTTTTTGAGACTGAACTAAACAACAAAATGCTTAACAGCGGATATCCCATTTTCCCGTATTTCGAATTCAGCAGCTACACCAATCCGGGTGAAGGTCTTTTACCGGACAACTTTCCTCCTCAATACTCAAACGGCTATGCATCTGCAAATAACAGGGTTGGCCTTCTTGTAGAGAATCATGTTTATAAACCTTATAAACAAAGGGTAAATTCTGCATATTTAATAATTAAACACAGTATGGAGATTGCCGGGCAGGATTACAGAACACTCATAAGTAAAGTAAAAAAGACCGATTCATATGTTCGCTCCTACAAATTCAGGACAGATTCGCTCCCTTTAAATTTTTCTCACGATAGAAAAGAGAGCATTTTGGTAGATTTTCTAACCTGGGAGCAGAAAAGAGAGATAAGCCAACTTTCGGGTGCAGAGTGGATATACTCTGACAGAGAAAAGCCTGTAACAGTTACAATACCCCTGTTTGTCTCATATAAAAAAGAGTTGAAAATAAAGCTGCCTGAGGCATACTTAATCCCCCGAGAGCAGATAAAAACAATAGAGTTACTGGATATTCACGGGATAGATTACGAAAGACTCAAACAGGATAGTGTATATCTGGTCGAGACCTACCGCTTTGTAAACCCCAAATGGTCGGAGTTCCCTTACGAAGGGAGAACTACGCTAAACACCGGTTACACCACACAAAACGAAATGGTTAAATATAGAACTGGAGACATTATTGTCACAACAAATCAGCCTAAGGTTAAAATTATTGCACACCTGCTGGAACCAAAATCTCCTACTTCTCTCGTTTATTGGGGTTTTTATAATCTTTACGCAAGACCATCTACAGAGTTTTGGATAAGGATTAATTATATGGAGGTAAAAGGAAGAGAGTTATTGGAAAATAACCCTGAAATACGAGAAGAGTTTGAATTAAAGAGAGCGTCAGATCCTTCATTTGCTTCTGATCCAAACAGGATACTTCAGTTTTTTATGAGCAAGGTAAGGGAGAATGTTGAGACAGATGCCAACAGATATCCTGTAAGCCGATTGATGCGCTAATTAAATATCAAAGCTGCTATTGTAAAGATTGCAAAGAGAACCGATGCAAAACCGTTAGCTGTGAAGAACGCAGCATTTACTTTATTGAGATTTTGAGAGCTTACAAGCATATGCTGCCAGAAAAGCATTAAGGTAAACATAAATGCCCCCATATAGTAGATCCAGCCAAGTTTTGTAATAATACCAAACAAAATAAGAAGAGGAACAATAAAAAGGTGTCCTGCTGCTGAAATTCCAAGAGCACTCTTTATACCAAAGAGTCCCGGAATTGAGTGTAAATTATTCTCTCTGTCATGTTCTGTATCCAAAAGAGCATATATAATATCGAATCCACTAACCCACAGCAACACTATTGCAGATAAAATTACAGGGCTCAATGCAAACTTCCCTGTAACGCTTAAATATGCCCCGGTTGGAGCTATTGAGAGCGCCAGACCAAGAACATAATGACATAGTGCAGTAAATCTTTTCATAGCACTGTAAAGAAAAAGCAGAGCCACTACAGGGAATGAGAGATAAAAACAGAGAGGATTTATAAAATAGGCCGAAACAATAAAGATGATTGCGTTGAGGAATATAAAAACCAAAACAGAAAATGGTGTTAAAATTTTTTGAGGAAGTTCTCTTGAAGCAGTCCTGGGGTTTTTGGCATCAATATCCCTGTCCAGAAATCTGTTAAAACCCATTGCTGCATTTCTTGCCGATATCATGGCAATTACCACCAGAAAAAAAAGCTTCCATGAAAATTGATACTCTGTAGTCTCAATGGCCAGAACAAAACCGGTTATTGCAAACGGCATTGCAAAGATGGTATGAGAGAACTTAACCATCCTTAAAAAATTATTCAAACCGGTAAAAAAACTCATCTTTCAGTCTGCACTATATCAGCGTAAAACAGCACCAAAACATTTTGAGAAATTGTCAAGCAGTCTCTTCATAACATCCTCTACATCCCTGTCAGTTAAAGTTTTTGCAGTATCCTGCAGGGTAAAACTAATTGCATACTGCTTTTTGCCGTCAGAAATCTTCTCACCCCTGTAAACATCAAACAGCTGCACCTGCCGTAGTATCTTCTTTTCTGTTGTAAAAGCACTTTCGCGTAATTGTGAAAAAGTAACACTTTCATCAACCAGCAAAGCCAAATCGCGTTTAACTTCGGGATATTTTGGTAATTCACTGTATTTGACTTTCTGTTTTCTAACAATATTCAAGAATGTACTCCATGAGATTTCAGCAGCATAGACAGGTTGCCTGATGTCAAATTTCTTAAGCAGCTGAGAATTTATTGTACCAGCCGATAGCAGTTCCTTACCTCCTTTTGTTGAATATGTAACTCCTTCGGAAAAAATATCTGAGGGAACAGGAGTTGTCTCCATATCAAACAGGTTTATCCCAAATCTTTTAAGCAGGGACTCCAGATAGCCCTTTAACATAAAATATGATGCTCCGGGCCTCTTACCTCTCCAATACTGATTTTCAGTACCGGTAATTACAATTGAGAGTTTTGGATATTCGGGATACGAAGATAGTTTATTGCAGGTCTCACCGGATTTTTCTGCCACGGGACGATGATAATACACATTCCCAAATTCGAATAATTTAAGATTTGTGTGCTGTCTGTTAATATTATATGCTACAGCTTCCAGAGCATTTATAAGCAATGTCTGCCTCATTGAGTTCAGATCTGTACTTAGCGGATTGAGAATCTTAACAAGGTTGGCCTCAGGGAAAGCAGCAAGATCTTCATAGTACTCACTCTTAGTTAATGAGTTGTTCATCATTTCGAAAAAACCGTTATTTACAAGCAGATTTGCAACACTCTCCCTCACTTTGTCGGGATCGGGTTTTAGACCTGATGTAAGAGATGCACTAACTCTGTCCGGTAGCTCAATGTTGTTATACCCGTAAATGCGCAATACATCCTCAACTATGTCGCATTCGCGTGTTACATCTACCCTGTAACCCGGTATCTCAACAATTGCACCCTCAATTCCCGATTTAATAATTGTATAGTCGAGCAATTCAATAATTGACAGAATGTTTCCCGCACCAATATTTTTGCCTATAAGATTTTCCATACTCGCAAAATTAACCGCGACAACCCTCCTCTCTATCTTTTTTGGACATACTTTCTGCATCTCACCGACAATCTTTGCATCTGCAATCTCGCTTAACAATAGAGCAGCTCTTTTAAGTGCATATGATACAATTTCGTGGTTTGCACCTCTTTCAAATCTGAAGGAAGCATCTGTTTTAAGAGAGTGTCTCTTTGAACTCTTCCTTATTGATACAGGATTGAAGTATGCACTTTCAAGAAATATAGTTTTTGTATTTTGAGTCACTCCGGATTGCTCTCCTCCAAAAACACCACCAATGCACATAGGTTTTAGAGAGTCACAAATCATAACATCTTCTGTTGATAACTCTCTTTCAACACCATCCAGGGTTACAAATTTCTCCCCGCTTTTTGCAACTCTCACCACAACTTTCTTCCCTTCGATCATATCATAATCGAAAGCGTGCAGAGGTTGCCCGGTTTCGTGGAGAATAAAATTAGTAATATCAACTACATTATTGATGGGTCTTACTCCTATTGACCTTAGCAGTGTCTGCATCCATTTAGGTGAAGGTTCAATTTTAAGATTGGTCAGTGTTAAACCATAATATTTGGGTGCACCTTCCGGTGCTTCCAGATGTACCTCAGCACCAACTTCCAACTCATTCGATTTTTCAATCCCGGAAAACTCTTCCGAAGAGGGTATGTTAAATGTTGCTTCATAGCCGTGAAATTTGAGGTATGCGTATAAATCCCTTGCAACACCTATGTGAGATGCAGCATCTATTCTGTTTGGTGTAAGTCCAATTTCAAAAACAGTATCGGTTTCAATTTTCAGATATTCGCGCGCAGTTATTCCCACAGTTGCATCTTGAGGTAAAACCATAATACCGTCGTGCGAATCCCCTATACCCAGCTCATCCTCTGCACATATCATTCCCATGCTCTCAATACCCCTTATTTTAGACCTCTTTATTTTCAACTGCTCTCCTGTTTTAAAGGTTAGTGTTGTCCCCACAGTAGCCACAAGAACCTTTTGTCCTGCAGCGACATTAGGTGCTCCGCAAACAATCTGAAGCGATTCTCCGAGACCAATATTCACTCTGGTCAGCGATAATTTGTCGGCATCCGGATGTTTTTCACACTCTGTCACAAGACCAACTACAACTCCCTCCAAAGAGCCGGGTATCTCTTCGCACTGCTCAATTGATTCTACTTCAAGCCCGATAGAAGTTAAAACTGAGGCCATTTCCACAGGTAAAATACTGGTATTAATATATCTCTTTAACCAGTTATACGAGATTTTCATCTGTTTTTGTTTTATTTAAAATACTACTCTATGAATAATGTTTGGCTTAACTGAACAAAGAGTCTACAAACTCTTTTTTATTAAACACCTGAAGGTTTTCAATCTTCTCTCCAACTCCAATAAATTTGACAGGAATTCCAAATTGATCCGATATGCCTATAACAACTCCTCCTTTGGCGGTTCCATCAAGTTTTGTAACAGCCAGTGCTGTTACATCTGTTGCTTTTGTAAACTCCTTTGCTTGCTGATATGCGTTTTGTCCTGTTGAGCCGTCCAAAACCAACAGTACTTCGTGTGGAGCGTCAGGAATTAGTTTTTTCATCACATTCCTGATTTTTGTAAGCTCATTCATGAGGTTTACTTTATTGTGAAGCCTTCATGC
>CAZPFI010000075.1:0-9854 GCA_964585795.1 uncultured Muribaculaceae bacterium
TTTTTGGTTGTAACATTGCTTTTTTTACAGTTTAACGATAACAGTAAATATTTTTGTGTGCTTTGGTCAAAAAAATATTAAGGTTAAAAACCTATTTTTCAGCTAAATACATATATTGAATAGGTAATTAGCGGGTTGCAAATATACCAAAAAAATTAAACCTGCAAAAGAATGTTTGATTTTTTTATAAATTCTGAGATTTCAGAAATTTAATGAAATTTCCACCCCAGAACTTTTCGAGCTCACATGATGTATATCCTCTTTTAAGAAGTTCAATTGTTAAGTTTTTAACTTTAGAGACATTCTCCATACCTACCACTCCGCCTCCGCCGTCGAAATCCGTTCCAAGACCTACATGATCTATCCCAACAAGATTCTTTACATAATCTATGTGATCGGCAATGTGGGAAACTGTCACAGAATCTCTTGGCAACTCCGATAAAAAGAATCTTCCTGTAGCAACCTGTATTAAGCCACCGGCAGCAGCAATTGCTTTTATTTCGTGATCTTTAAGGTTTCTATTGTGATTTTTAATTGCCCATACTCCGGAATGGCTTGCCATAATTGGTTTTTCGGAGACCTTTAGAACATCTAATACCGATTTTTCGGAGGCGTGAGAAACATCAATTATTATTCCCAGCCGGTTCATCTCCTTAACCACCTCTTTTCCAAAAGAAGAGAGACCGTTGTGTTCCGGCTCTTTGTCCATGGACGCGTCGCAAATATCGTTATTGCCATTGTGACAGAGAGTAATTGCCCTGACTCCCATGTCACGGAATCTCTCCAGGTTTGTTATGTCCTTCCCTATTGCGTATCCATTCTCTATGGCCAATACCACCGATGTTATATTCTCCTTCTTGTTTCTAAGAAGATCCCGGGAACTGTAAGCAATTGCAACATCGGGATAACTCTCTACATATTGTCTGAATTTCAAAATGTTATCTACAACATATCCGGTAGCTCTTTTTAATGATGCTTCGTCCCTCTCTTTTTGACCTATATATATTGCAAAAAGAGCAGCGTCCAGCCCTCCCTCTTTCATCATTGGAAAGGTTACCTGACCTTTGGCAACACGGTATTCGGCATCCGGATTGTTAATATGAAGAGCAGTATCGTTATGGGTATCGACAGTAAAGAAGTTTTTATGAATTTCGTCCGCCATCTTCTTAAAGTCCTGGGCATTCGATTCGCATGGAATTAAAAGTAAAACAGAAAAAAATACAATGGATATCAAGTAATGAGCTATCGCTTTCATATCAATAATAATTTACAATTCTAATTTTTAACTTTTTCCGGTTTTATCCACCACCCCATCTTTATTGCCAGCATAATTATCAGCAGGGATGCAACCAATGCAGCTGCAAGAAGCCAGACACCCATACCACTTACAAACAAAACGGGTACGAATGTTATCAAAAGTATCTCCACCGGAGCAATCGGCAAATATGCCAGTGCATAGTCGTCCATTGCCTTACTCTCCATTTTTGGATCTACTATTCTTATAAGTGCTATTCCCATAGCCATAGTACCTGTCCACCATCCCCAGGCAAAGATCGATCTTTCGAACCAGTAGGTTCTGCACAGTCTTTTCCCCAGATAGAAGGTTATGAGCCATACCACTGCTACTCCTGTCACCAGTAGTATAATCAGCGGAACAGCATACTTAACAACAACACTCAATTTAATAGAAGCAACACCGCATGCAACAAGAAGATCTGTAAATGTACTGCTCAGGCGCGAAGTTTGTCTCGGACAGATGTAGTCCGAAACAGATGTTGCATCGAAAATTTTTTTAAGAATCAGTCCCACAATAAATGAAGCAGAGAAGACGGGAATCTCCAGCTTTGGATTATAGGACTTAACTCCCTGGCTGATGAGATATCCGCCAAGTGCAACCATAAAAACAAAGGCAATATGAAATGCCAGAGAGTCGATTGAGATTGAAGAAGTTGTCACTTTCCCTGCATCTTCTCTTTTCTCTTCCGGGACAAGACCGCTTCGCAATTCATCAGGAAGATCGGAAAAGTCTTTGATAAATTTAGTCTCTCCCTTGGCCGCAGCCCACTTAACCATTGATAAACCCAAAATAATAGATATTACCACGCCGGCTGTCGCTGTTGTCATCCCCAGGCTTTTGGCCTCCTCCCAGCCAAGCCCCTCAAAAGCGGTTCCTATCGCAGCAGCTGTTCCATGTCCTCCGTAAAACCCTGTAGGCAGCATAATGCCAAACGCAGAGTTAAGATTTGGCCAGATTATGTTAAGTACGAATAGCCCGAACAACCCCATTACTGCCCACTGAATAAGCATACCCAGCTGTGCATATGCCCAGATGGGGCCCACTCTGCCGGAGACCTCTTTAAATGAAAACTTTGGAGATGATAATGGTAATGCTCCGAATACCAGAGCTATCAATATTCCTGCATATGTTCCAAGTTGAGAAGAGAAGGGAAGAATCCCAAAGCCGTTTGGACCAAGTGCCAATCCCAGGAAGCCAGCTATAAGAGAGGGGGGAATAAATAGTTTCTGAACAAATTTGACCTTAACCCTGATAAGTTTCCCGATTAACAGCAGCGCAAAAATAATCCCCAGATCGGTAAAAAGTGTCCAGGGACCATAAACAGAAGAGAACATATTTTTAAGTTTTTTGCCAAATATAGTGTTTTTGGTCTAATTCTTGAAGATATTTTCGAAAAGAGCTTTTTTGTACCGTATGTATAGATTTTTTTTCGTTCTGGTTGTTCTCGCAGCTTTAAAAACATCCTTTTCGCCACTGTCCGCACAGGAGAAGGGTTATCTTCTGGGCTATAAAGTAGAGGGAAAGGACACAGTTTTTCAGATTAAGCTACAGGAGGTTTATCATTTTGGCTGGGACAAAAACACCATGAAAAGAAGAGAGTGGAGAGAGTTTTACCGCCTTGTTTATAATTTCAGAAGAACCTATCCGTACGCTCTTATAGCAAAACAAAAAATTCTCGAAGCCGACAGCACTCTTGGCAGCAGAAGATTTTCGGCCAGAGAGAGAGAGCAATACATAAAAAATTTTGAGACACAGCTATTCCGGGAATTTGAAAAACCTCTCAGAAATATGTCTTTTTCACAGGGAAGACTGCTTCTTAAACTAATAGACAGGGAGGTTGGTCAAAGCTCGTACTCTCTTATACGCAATTATAAAGGAGGGGCGGCTGCAGGTTTCTGGCAGGGAATTGCCAGAATATTCGGGTCGGATCTCAGAAAGCCATACGATCGTTTTGGGGAGGACAAGGTTACTGAAGAACTGGTATTGATGTATAACAGAGGTACATTCGATTATCTCTACTTCTCTATGTTTCCTTAACGGTTGTTTACTGTTTATAAACTGTTCCTGCCGCTTTTCCAGGTCAACTCTTTTGTATCTGAGTCAAAAACAAGGTATTCACATCCGTGAATCCACTCTCCCAATATATGAAAGCCGGCTCCTTTTGGTGTTATGGCACTTCCTGGTGTATGCATGTGTCCAAAAATAAAATGATGTGCATTCACCTTCTCCTCTATTCCTGAAGCAAACTTATAGAGTGGGTCACTCTCTCCCCTGAAAGGGTAAGTTTTACCTCTTGCCAGGCGGTTGTGCCGCGACCAGTTTAAAGCAAAGGAGATTCCCCATCTGGGGTGTACCGCGGCAAAACAGAACTGCATAAACCGATTTTTGAAAACCCTCTTCATAAACCTGTGAGATGGGTCTTCTACAAGCTCATCTCCGTGAGCTATAAAGAAACAGGTGTGGTTGATATCAATTACAGATGCTTCTTCGAGAATCTTTATTCCCAGCTCCCTTTCCAGATATCCGAAAGTCCACAGGTCGTGATTACCTTTTATAAAAAAGATCTCTACACCGCGGTCTGCCAATGATGCCAGAGCACCAAAAGTCCTGGCAAAACCCTTTGGAATAACATATTTATATTCATACCAAAAGTCAAAAATATCACCCAGCAGATAGAGTGAAGAGGTCTCCTGGGGCAGGGTGTTTAAAAAGTCAGTGAAAACGCGCTCCCGTTTCACAGGATCAAAAGCCTGTAATCCAAGATGCACATCTGCAACAAAATAGTGCTTATTCCTACTCATAATATGTTATAGATACACCCAAAGAATACTCAACAACCCCATAATTGCACAATAAACGGCAAAACCCTCAAGTCTGGCTCTTTTAACCAAAGCTATCATCGCCTTACAGGCAAACAAACCGGAAACAAAAGCAACAGCAAAAGCTGCTATCAGTGAGACAGAATCTATTCCGGCAGAGGCCGGCGAGAAATCTCCCGAGAGCAGTTCCAGAAAAGTTTCGCCCAGTATAGGGACGAGAACCATAAGAAATGAAAATTTTGCAATCTCTTCTCTCTTTGCCCCCATCATAAGACCTGTTGAAATTGTTGCACCAGACCGTGACAATCCGGGCAAAACAGCAAAGGCCTGTGCAATACCTACTCCAAGAGCCACTTTATATCCAATCTCCTTTTTACCGCTTCCTACATAGCGTGATGTCATGAGCAAAGCTGAAGTTACAAGCAGCGATATTCCAACAACTAATAAACCTGAGCCAAATAATCTCTCAATGGGTCCTTTAAGCAGAATGCCTGCAACAAGAACAGGTACCATAGAGAGTGCAATCTTGAGAATATACTCTGTATCTTTATTATATCTAAACTTAAGCGAGGAGAGTATCAAACCTGAAATCTCTTTTCTGAAGACAACAATTGTGCTTAAAACAGTTGCAGCATGTACTATTACCTCAAAAGCCAGATTGTTTGTTTCAATACCAAGCAGCTCTTTTCCAATGGCAAGATGGCCACTGCTGCTTACCGGTAAAAACTCGGTGAGACCCTGAACTATTCCCAGAATTATTGCCTCAATAATGCTCATTTACTCTTTGGCTTGTACATAATTGCAAAAATTTCAACGGCAAAGCCCAGTAAAATGAAAACAGGAGCAATGACAATTCTCCTGAAACTAAACATCTCATCACCGGTAAAGACAGCCGGATCATCTGTACCTCCCCCTGTCATCAGTGCATATCCCGCAATCATAAGGGCAAGCCCGGCAAGAACATAAATGAGATTTTTGTAAGGTATTGCAAATTTACCTGAGTCCATAATTTATCAGTTTAATTATTTAATAAAACATATCATCACCCGACATGGTTACCAGTCTGTTAACAATAAAGAATGTGCTGATTACGCATAACAGCACTCCCAGAACCACAACTCCGGCGAGTACTGCAAAAATCATTTTAATATTAAGAATCGAAAAGATTTCGGGCATATCCCTGAAAAGCAGGTACATTATTGCTGAGAGAAGAATAACTGCAATTGAACCGGAGATTACTCCCTGGAGAAAGGCCTTAGCAAGAAGAGGTTTTCTTATAAAGGATCTCTTTGCACCTACAAGCTTCATTGTATGAATTGTAAACCTCTTGGAGTAGAGATTCAATCTTACTGTATTGTTAATAAGCACAAATGAGATAAAGAAAAGCAGCAATATGAATACAGCCAGAAAATAACCCGCCTTCTCCATGTTGTCGTTAATCACCTTAACCAAAGATTGGTGGTAAACAACTTCACGCACACCACTTATTGAACCAAGCTCTGCTTCAATTGCCGGTAACGAATCGGTCTCCATGTACCTCGCCTTGATAAAAAGATCAATAGAAAGTGGTATTGGATTTGTGTCAAACACCGAGATAAAATCCTCTCCCAACATCTCAATCATCTCCTGCTTCCCCTCCTCACGGGAGATGAATCTGGCCTCCTTAACATACTCTCTCTTCTCAAGAATCTGCAAAACCGTTGTTGCTCTCCTTTCGGAGACATCATCTTCAAACAAAATTGACATCTTAATATTCTCTCTGAAATAGTCTGAAACAGACCTGGCATTAACAGCAAGCAGCCCCGAAAGTCCGGAGAGTAACAGTACCATACTGATGCTAATAACAGAGGACAGATATGACTGAACCAACCTGCGGTAAATGATATTTTTCTCTCGTTTTTTCATCTGTATAACGGTCTCAAAGATACATAAAATGTCCAATTAAATTAATTTTATTATCTTTGCAAGGAGTTTGTCTTTAATTCTTTCTTTAAAAAATGAGTGATCCCACAAGAGTCCTTTTTGTAAGCTCAGAGATTTACCCCTTTATGCCCGAAACACCGGTTTCGAGAACCGGGAGGTTTTTACCTCAGGGGGTTCAGGAGAGAGGATGTGAAATACGCTCTTTTATGCCCAAATACGGGGTTATAAATGAGAGACGAAACCAGCTTCACGAAGTGATTCGCCTCTCCGGTATGAATATTATCATCAACGATATAGACAGACCGCTTATCATTAAGGTATCTTCTATCTCATCTGCCAGAATGCAGGTCTATTTCATCGATAACGAGGATTATTTCTATCGTAAGAATGTCTATACAGATGATGATGACCTCTATTTCAGGGACAACGATCAGCGTGCATCCTTTTTTGCAAGAGGTGTGCTTGAGACAGTAAAAAAGCTGCGGTGGAAACCTGACATTATTCACTGTCAGGGGTGGATATCACACTTTCTGCCACTCTATCTTAAAAAAGTCTATCACGACGACCCTATCTTTACTGACAGTAAAATAATACTATCTCTCTATAATGAGGGTCTGGAACAGGTGTTTGAAGACGAATCCAGGGCAAAGATGGTTGTTCCCGGCATAAAAATAAAGGATCTGGAACCTTTTAATCCTGCTAATGGCATAAATCTTGCGAAGTTAGCAGTTCAGTACTCTGATGGTATTATTCTAGGTGAAGATGTAGTTGATGACACCCTCATGGAGATTGTGAACAAAAGTTCTCTACCTGTGCTCAACTACATTGATACATCTGCTCCGGACTCTGCCTATATAGATGAGTACATCAAATTTTACGATAAAATTTTGCTTAAAAAATGACAATAAAGAACATCCTTCGTTCTGCAGCAGCGATCCTCATCTCCACAACACTTTTCTCATGTATCGAATCCGATAAAAAAATCGGCTCAGGTTTACTCCCTGACGATCATATCATTAATGTGTCTCTTGCAGAGTTTAACCTGCCGGTTATGATGAGAATGTCCGACAGTCTTCAGACTGTCTCTTCCGGATATCTTGTTGTCGGTTCATATAAAGACACCGATTTCGGTCTTATTGATGCATCTGCCTCTTTTCAGTTTATACCATACTCAGATACAATAACTTTTGGAGACAATCCCCAGCCAATCTCTTTCAAGTTATATTTAACAATTGACACCAAACACTATCTGAATAGCAGCGAAGCTTTCATCCCTCAGAATTTTTATGTTTATAAACTGAATAAAGACCTCGACTCCAATACTGTCTACAATAACTCAATTAGTTATGGAGATTTCGATCCAATACCGCTCAACCTGGGAGGTAATGTGTTTTTCGGAGGAGACAGTCTGGTTATGGACCTTTCATTAGATTATGCCAGAGAGCTGCTTTCAGCTACAGCAGAAGAGATGGACAGTCTTGCCCTCTATTTTAGAAGATTCAAAGGGCTGCATATGAGAGTAGATCCTCTGCCGGGGTCACTTGAGGGCGGGCGTTTTAATATCTTTTCTCCCGGCTCTGTTTATTTCACTCTTACATACAGGCATGTCGATGCATTAAAGGGAATAGATAAAGACAGCGTTATCTCCTATTTCGGAACGGAGAGTATTGCATCTGTAAACTCCTTCAGTCACTCCACCGCATCATTCGAAACAAATACTACCGGAGAAAAACTTTTCGTTGAAGGTCTCGCCGGCATCAAACCTTATATAGATTTTTCATCTGTTAAAACCCAGATAGATCAGTGGGCTGCTGCAAATAACATCAATCTGGCAAAACTTATTGTTGCAAAAGCCGAAATAAGACTTCCATATGAGATGCCGCAGGATTATACACGGCTAAACTATTTTCCGGAACAGCTTTTCCTTGTCTCCAGACAAACATCAGACAAAGACCACCATACACTTTACGAACCGGTTAACGATATCCGTTATTCCGATCTTAACGGGTCTGTAAATAAATCTCTTAAGTATTACTCTCTGGATGTCAGTTCCTATATTCAAAAGCTAATTCAGGGCTCTCATCAATCGAGTCTGCTTAAAACCTGGATTACTCCTATCTATCAAACAACGGACTACTATTCCGGAGCAACCTTTTATTATGTCCAGAATGTTTTCTACAACAAGGCAATTCTCAATGGTAACGGCTCTGCAAGAAGCCCCAGACTGGTGCTTACCTACGCAATAATGCCATAATTCCATTTATTTGATAATAAAAAATTGGCTGCCTGAATCCAGACAGCCAATTTTTTTATTGTACAATTCTAAAACCTTATTTGATCTTTTTGAAAACTATACAGGAGTTGTGTCCTCCAAAGCCAAAAGTGTTATTCATTGCTACATTGATATCTCTATTCTGAGCTTTGTTCAATGTAAGATTAAGCTTATAATCAATTTCCGGGTCTTCATGTTCGAAGTTTATTGTAGGAGGTACTACACCCGACTCTATTGCATGGATACATGCAAGCGCCTCAACAGAGCCGGCAGCCCCCAGAAGGTGTCCGGTCATAGATTTGGTTGCGCTGATATTAAGCTTATATGCATAATCTCCAAAAAGCTTTTGTATTGCTTTTAGCTCTGCAATATCACCAAGTGGTGTTGCGGTGCCGTGAACATTGATGTAATCTACATCTGTAATGTCCAGGTTCCCGTCCTCAAGTGCACACTTCATCACATTCATAGCACCCAATCCTTCGGGATGAGGAGCTGTAATATGGTATGCATCCGCTGTCATACCTCCACCGGCAATTTCACAATAAATTTTGGCTCCTCTGGCTATGGCATGCTCGTACTCTTCGAAAATCAAAACCCCCGAACCCTCTCCCATAACAAAACCATCTCTGGTTTTGTCGAACGGACGGGAAGCTGTTTTGTAATTTTCGTTATTGGTTGACAGTGCCTGGGAAGAGTTAAAGCCACCTATGCTGGGAATGGTAATTCCTGCTTCTGAACCTCCTGTGATAATAATGTCCGCTTTTCCAATTCGGATGTTATTAAAAGCATCAATCATTGCATGTGTCGAAGATGCGCATGCAGATACTGTTGTATAGTTGGGACCGCGGAATCCATACTTCATGGATATGAGCCCCGGTGCAATATCAGGTATCATTTTGGGAATGAGGAATGGGCTAAAACGAGGCAGCGAACCGCCTTCGAAATAACCCATTACTTCCTGAAAGAGGGTTTCAATCCCCCCGATTCCTGTTCCAAGTATAACGCCGCAGCGGTCGGGATTTAATCCTTCCAGATTTAAAGAGCTGTCTTCTATTGCTTCATTAGTGGCAATAAAGGCATATTGAGTAAATCTGTCGATTTTTCTCTCCTCTTTTCTGTCAATCCCGTATTTACCCGGATCATAATCTTTTATTTCACAAGCAAATTTGGTTTTAAAAAGGGTAGTGTCAAAACGGGTAATCGGGGCAGCCCCACTGAGACCAATATCAAGATTGCCAAAATACTCGGCAATGCTGTTACCGATTGGATTGATGGTCCCGATACCTGTAACTACAACTCTTTTTAATTGCATAAACTTGTGGTTGATTACTTGGTGTTGTTCTCGATGTAAGCGATAGCGTCTCCAACTGTAGATATTTTCTCAGCAGCTTCGTCCGGAATTGTCATTCCGAAAGCTTTTTCGAACTCCATGATAAGCTCTACAGTGTCCAAAGAGTCGGCTCCTAAATCGTTAGTAAAACTAGCCGAAGGAGTAACCTCCGATTCCTCAACGCCTAACTTGTCAACGATGATGGCTTTAACC
>CAZPFI010000076.1:0-9478 GCA_964585795.1 uncultured Muribaculaceae bacterium
CGTTATAACTCTCCCCAGTGATGTTACTGTGTCACCAATGTCCAGAATTTCGGAAAATATCTTTCGCTCTCTGTAATGCTTTTCGCTGGTAGAGAAGATAATACCCTCTCCAAGAAAAATTTCGGGTTTGGAACCTTGTGTAACCTGATCTACCTTTTCGCCGTCAATCCCAATGGATGTAATCCCTGTTCTGAGGTTGTATGAGGGCAATCGTTTTAATATGTAATTCAGACATTCGGTTTTACCTGTGTTTTTCTCGAGACCCACTATGGAGAGTGTTCCATATTTAAGGATCTGATCAACAAAAGGCATATAAATACTCTACTTATTGTGTGATCTTAATTTTCTCATTAGTACTTCCGGCTCAATTGCAAGTCTCTGTCCCCTTAACAGTGAGGCAACACCTTCAACCTTAGCATTATCTTTGCAATCCTGGCAATTACAATTGTTTATGTAATTTTCGGGCTCGGTGTAGGTTGTTATCACTCCCTCAAAATTTCTTAAAACAACCCTGCCCGGTGATTGTGAAACCACATAGGTTGGCATAACCGGAGTTTTTCCACCGCCGCCAGGTGCATCCACAACAAATGTAGGTACAGCATAACCGGAGGTGTGTCCTCTTAATCCTTCAATTATCTCAATTCCCTTTGAAACCGGTGTGCGGAAATGCTCCAATCCCATTGAGAGGTCGCACTGATAGATGTAGTATGGTCTTACCCTTATCTTAACCAATGCGTGAACCAATCGCTTCATTATGTTAACACAGTCATTCACTCCTCTTAACAGAACAGATTGATTACCAAGAGGAATACCTGCGTTTGCAAGTTTCTCGCAAGCCGCTTTCGACTCCGCAGTAATTTCATCGGGGTGGTTAAAGTGTGTGTTCAGCCATATAGGGTGATACTGTTTGAGCATATCCACCAGTTTATCGGTAATCCTTTGCGGACAAACAACCGGAACTCTCGACCCGATTCTGATAATCTCAACATGCTCTATCTCTCTTAGTCTCTTAATTATAGACTCCAGTTTTGCATCTGAAACCATCAATGCATCTCCACCCGACAACAGCACATCTCTCACCTGAGGTGTGGCAGCAATGTAGTCAATAGCTTTCTGGATGTTGTCGCCCGGAGTTTCATCATCCTTATGTCCTGCAAATCTTCTTCTTGTACAGTGCCTGCAATACATCGAGCACATATCTGTTATAAGAAGCAGCACTCTGTCGGGATATCTGTGTGTGAGCCCCGGTACAGGAGAGTCTTCATCTTCGTGAAGAGGGTCCAGAAGATCTGCTGCAGACTGATGAGTCTCAGAGCCGGTTGGAATTGCCTGTTTCCTTACCGGGCAATCGGGGTTTCCAGGGTCAATGAGAGAGAGATAGTACGGAGTAATGGCCATTCTCAAAGTTTTGAGTGACTCCTTAACTCCCTCCTCCTCCTGAGGTGTGAGTGAAATGTACTTTTTAAGCTGATCAAGTGTCTCAATTCTGTTCTTCACCTGCCACTTCCAGTCGTTCCATTGTTCGTCCGAAACCTCCGGAAACATTATTTGTCTTCTGTTTTGCATTGCCTGATTAAACATATAATTTTTCAAATAGCTCTCTTATCTCTTTCGATTCCCTGATTATGTTGAGTGTAAGATTTGCATGCCCTCTGGCATAACCGTTACCAACAATCAGATTAATGTCTTTTCCTACCCCTTCGGCTCCCAATGCTGCTTTTGTAAAACTTG
Source organism: uncultured Muribaculaceae bacterium (assembly GCA_964585795.1). Taxonomy (GTDB): domain Bacteria; phylum Bacteroidota; class Bacteroidia; order Bacteroidales; family UBA932; genus Bact-08. The sequence continues at coordinate 1,732 of CAZPFI010000076.1, forward strand.
TAGCCATAGAGAAGAAGTAAACATGCCCCTGTCCTTTGGTTATGAGAATTGATGTCATCTCGGTTGAAGGGACATTTACATTGTTGACTGTCACATCACATCCCCTGCCTCCGGTTATCTCCATAACCTTGTTATAGACATCCATAACATTGGTTGCATCTGCAACTATTATATCGGTGGCAAGTTTAAGATCTTCAATCCTTTTGGCATTCTCCTGAGAGAACTCCACAACAATCACCTTACCGGATACTCCTGCGTTCTGCATTGCCTGATAACAGCAGAGTATTCCGGATTTTCCTCCGCCTCCTATGATACATACGATATCTCCCTCTGTAACAAGTCTGTCAACCTGTGCAGGTGCTCCGGCAACATCCAGTGCTGCAAGAGCCAGTTTTTCGGGAATATCGTCCGGTAAAATGGCAAAGAGGCCACTCTCAAAGAGAATAGCCTCTGCCTCAACATCTACCTGATCTGATTCAGGAAGCAGTTTTTTTATCGATTTAATCTTTAAAGGGGTGAGTGACAGAGATACAAGTGTTGCAATCTTATCGCCAACCTTTAGCCGGTTCTTTGGAAAATTTTCGCCAATTGCCTTAACTGTTCCAATTAACATTCCTCCCGAACCTGTTACCGGATTCTGAAGTTTTCCCCTCTCTTCCACAATAGAGAGAATCATCTGTTTCATCTTTTCTGCGTCAGCACCGCATGCTTTCTTCATCTGTGTGTATGAAGCAGAGTCAACATTGAGAGTGGTTACATCAATGAGAACTTCATTGTCGTAAATCTCCATTGTATTGTCCAGCTTATTAGCGGGTTGTGGTAAAGTTCCTGTTGGTGAAAGCACTCTGTGCGTTCCGTATCTGCATCCCTTTTTCATTCTTAAATTTACGCGTAAAGTTCTGTGAAAACCTTTCTTAGTTTATCAGATTCCCTTAGTATCTGAAGAGTAATCTCTGCGTGACCTCTGGTGTATCCGTTACCTACAATCATGTTTACATCCTTACCTACTCCCTCTGCACCAAGCGCTGCTTTTGTGAAGCTGGTTGCCATTGAGAAGAAGTAAACCATTCCGCCGTCTTTTGTGGCAAGTATGCTTATCATCTCGGTATCAGTAATATTCACATTGTTAATGGTAACATCGCACATCTCACCTTTTGTAAGCTCTTCGAGTTTTTCGAGAATTGGAACCGGCTGGGTTGCGTCTGCAGAGAATACATAATCGCAAAGGTTAAGCTCCTGAAGTCTCTTTGTACTTTTTTCGCTGTGGCAAAGACCAATAACCTTACCGGTTACACCTGCACGCTTTTTGGCCTCGTAGCAGCAAAGCATTCCCGATTTTCCGCCTGCTCCTATTATCAGAACGGTATCTCCGGGTTTAACCAGTTTTGCAGTCTGTGCAGGTGCACCTGCAACATCAAGTGCCGATAGTGCCAGAGTCTCAGGCATATCTTTAGGTATTTTAGCGTAAATACCGCTCTCGAACAGTATCGCCTTACCAACTATGTCAACCTGATCTATATCGGGGCGGATATCCTTTATTTTGTCGATTCTCAGAGGCGTCAATGAAAGAGATACAAGAGTTGCAATCTTATCCCCCACTTTAAGGTCGGTTTTTCCAATGAGAGCTTCACCTATTTTTTCAACTGTTCCCAGAAGCATACCTCCGGAACCGGTAACAGGATTGCGGTGTTTTCCTTGTTTTGCAACAATGTCAAGCATTATCTGAGCAATTTTCTCTTTATCTCCACCCGCTTGTTCTTCTATTTGAGTAAAGCTGGCCGAGTCAATATTGAGTGTCTGAACATCGATCAAAATTTCGTTGTCGTAAATTTCATCCATGTTGTTGTCAATTTTGTTGGCCGGTTGTGGAAGAACGCCTACTGGTTCTATCACCCGGTGGATACCGTACTTGTTTCCCTTTTTCATCCTTAATTTTAGATTAATTTGTTAGTAATGATTTTATATGGATTATTGTCTTGGTTTCATTCCAAGAATTTTTCTTGCTTCATCCGGTGTTGCAATCTCCCTGCCGAACTCACGCGCCAGACGGACTACCTTCTCTACAAGCTCACCGTTGGATTTAGCCAAAACTCCCTTAGAGATAAAAACATTATCTTCAAATCCTACCCTTACATGGCCTCCGTCAATTATCGCAGCAACTGCAAGCGGAAATTCAAATCTTCCGATACCGGCTACAGTATAGGTTGCACCTGCCGGAATGCTTCCCCTTAAGAAGACGAAGTCTCTGAGTTCTCCTGTAATACCACCGTTTACACCCATAACAAAGTCGAAGTGCATAGGATCTTTTATGTAACCCTTCTTGTGAAGACGAAGAGCCATATCTATCATACTCTTGTCAAACACTTCGAGTTCGGGCTTAATACCCCTCTCGTTCATCCTTTCGGCAAAATACTTGATTGTATTTTCGGTATTCATAAATACCTCATCACCGCCAAAATTGAGAGTTCCGCAATCGAGAGTTGCAAGCTCGGGATTAAGTTCGGTTGGTTGCAGTCTCTCGTCGTTGGACATTCCTACAGCGCCACCTGTGGATGGCTGAATAATAACATCGGGACAAACCTTGTAGATTGCGTCCATTACCTCCTTAAAGCGGTTTTTGTCCTGTGTGGGAGTACCATCGTCATATCTCACATGAAGGTGAATTATGCTGGCTCCGGCATCGTAGGCAGATTTTGCCTCTCTTACACACTCTTCAACCGTGTAGGGAACTGCAGGGTTATGCTCTTTGAGTACCTCTGCGCCGCAAATAGCAGCCGTAATAATTAGCTTTTCCATATCTATTTTTGTTTTCTTTGGCAATCTTTTGGAGTTACGCAGGTACCGGTAGCTTTACATACAATAACGGGCTCTTCCAGAATATCGGCAGCAGATGGTGAGATGTCGGGCCTGGGAATAATCACCTTCTTTGCAACAAAAGACATCTTTCTCGAGCTGGCTCCCGAGGAGGTAATCTCTCCTGTTGCCTCGATATAGTCTCCTGCATACACAGGTGCCAGGAATTCCACGCTGTCATATGCTCTGAAAAGGCCTTCGTCTCCGTCGAAGTCTATTAATAATTCAGTTGCAACATCACCAAAAAGCTGGAGCATCTTTGCTCCGTCCACCAGATTTCCACTATAATGGGCATCGTGAGAGCTCATCCGAACCCTGATAACAGATTTGTAACTCATAGTACTATTTTTTGTAAATATAATCAACAAGAATTCCCTGTGTATGTACCGACTCCGGTTCAATTGAGCCGGTCTCCCATATCTCTTCTGCCTCCACAATCACAATGTCGGCTGCCATAGCCATAAGCGGATTAAAGTTTCTTGTGGTGCCTTTGTAGTAAAGATTGCCGGAATGGTCGGCAACAGATGCGCCAATAAAGGCAATATCTGCTTTGATGGGTTTTTCAAGGATGAAACTCCTGGAATCGACCTCAACTATCTGCTTCCCGTTTTCTACAGTAGTTCCAAGCCCTGTAGGAGTAAGAACTCCGCCAAGTCCGGCACCTGCAGCACGGATTCTCTCCGCAAGTGTGCCCTGAGGCGAAAATTCAACCTCCAGTATTGACTGGTTCATCAGGTCAATAGCAACTGAGTTAGAACCTATATATGAGGTAATTAACTTTTTAACCTGTCCGTTCGCTATTACCTTACCCAGACTTCTGTCGGCATAGGCAGCATCGTTACATATTATTGTTAAATCTTTAATGCCACTGTTTGCAACTGCTTCCATTATAGTGTTGGGGCCGCCTCCCGTAAGAAACCCACCAACCATTACAGACATGCCGTCTTTAAGCTTAGCGACAGCCTCTTCCAGAGTAATGAACTTATTCATATTAACAGGTTATTTAAATACTTTTTGTTATAAAAATCCCTTTTAAAAAAAGGAATACAAAATTAAGAATTTAATTAATTCAAAACAACTGACACTGCATCACTATAACAATTCGAAAGCAAAGTATTCAAAATTATTATAACATATCTATAATAAACTCAAAACTAGTACTAAAATAAAATATATTCTGATGTGTTAAATGAGAACTTCCTTATTTGTAACATTTTTGTTATATGATATAACAAATATGTTACATATGCTTAATTCAAAAAGCTATATAACTGTATTCATGGTACTTAATTAAATATGGCTATTTCTTTGCCAAAGCGTTGGCATAGATTGAGAGGAATATAGATTTTATCTCTGCAGTATCTCCCTCAAATCCCGAAATTTTAAAGTCGCAGTAACTGTTGAATGCCTCTCTCTCTTCTGGTGTATAAAAAGATGAATACCGGTTGGTGTTATTTAGAATATCGTATGCGATACGGTTGGTATTAAAGATATGATAACCACTATTAATCTCATTGTCGATTATCTCTGCCAGTGATTTGAACTTTTCGTTTTTTTCAAATTTTGCCGCTTTCTGCAAATGACTTTTATCCAATGGTTTACTAAAAGAGATGTGTATGTTTCCCTTGAACTGCATTATTCCTGTAAGGATACTGTTAAGATCCTCTCCCGGAGCTTTAACATAGCGTGTTCTCCTGGATATATACAGCTCTTTTGCTTTAAGAAGATCGCATGGTTCGTATTCGTAAGATATAGAAACAGGCACAATTGAAAGAGCTTCAAAATCATCTTCAAAATTACCTGTTCCGCTCATATCAAGCATCTTCAGCAAACCCTGTTCAGTTGCATCAATGCCATCCTTGGTTCTGCCATTTCTTTGGGCAATCCATACAGAGGAGGTTTGGCTCTTTATCTTCTCACGGATATACTCCGACATCAGCATACTTGAACGGTAGAGTTCCCTTGGATTACCACTTCTTATAACCTTTATCATCTTATTAGACCTGGCAATATCCTCTATAAACGGATCAGTTACCAGATTATCCCCCACCGCCATCTCCGAAGTCTGAATATTGTTGGTGAAGAGAAGAACCTGTATCATTGCACTGTCCAGCAGAATATCCCTGTGGTTTGATATCATGAGGTGTTTTCTGCCCTCCCTTATATTTTCGAGACCGGAATAGTTTAGCCCTCTTGCAGTGTCGGCAATTATTTTTTTTATTGCAAACAACATCACCTTCGCCTGGAATTCATCCACACCGTTAAGCGAGGAGATAAATGCACGGAACTCATCCGGGTGTTTCGAAGGGAACAGGTAAGCAGATATATCTTTTAACAGGGGATGTGAGGCAATTCTTTTAATTGCAGCTGTCTCCTCTTCCCCGTAATAGGGTCTGATATCTTTAAATTTATCTTCAACCATAGGTTGTTAAAAATTAATGCGGCGAAATTACTAAATAATTAACTATTTCTCCTCACAAAACGATCTGTAAATGGATAAAGCAGCCAAATATAGAGGCCTGTTAATACCATAATAGCAGATAGAGAGCCAATTGTAAGGGTTATAATCAAGGACTTAATCAAAGGAGCCGTAAACATCACAAAGAGCATTATGCCGGCCAAAACGGCAATTTTAGTCCTGTTTATCAAACTTACTCCAAAAAGCAGTATTGATATTAGAACCGGCACAAAGAAAAGAGTGCTGTCCCCGATTATAATATATGATATCACCGATAAAACGAGCATAGTTATAATGCCCGATGCTATGAAGCTTAAACCGGATATCTTTTTGTAAATAAGATATCTCTTATAAACTGCCGTAAATAGCAGCAGGTACAGAATCATAAAAACAGCAACTATCGTGTACTCATATTTTATGAATGTCAGGTTGATAAACCTGTAGGGAACTCCGCTTAAACGGGCCGATAGAATAGCTGTCATATGGCCGGCAAATGCACCCAAACCAAGTACTAACAGATTTATCATAAGAACTGTTATCAGATTTTTAACAGTAAATCTTCGCTGTAATACATACGCATATAAAAGAACGACAAATAGTGCAACAGAGAGAATCTTTAATGCAAGGTATATGCCTTTGGACATTCTTAACAGGCCAATAAGAGGAATTGTAAAGTAAACAGAGTCTTTACTATCCTTAAGGTAATTACTGTTGCTGTACAGAGGATTTGTAATATACTCTTTTGCAACAGGTACTATCTGCCGGCCATAGTGTTGAACCGACTTAAGTGATATGTTATCAAAGTTGTCAAGAGATGTATGATAGTAATTCAAATTATTGATTACAGCGAAGTTAAGCCCGGGATACTCCTCTTTTATATGTGTAAAATCTGTAAAATTCGGAAGGATTTTATAGACAGCAGCAGTAACCGAATAGGCGTAGGGGCTTTTTGCGTGTTTGTACAGTTCAATCAACTTTCTGTTTCCCTCAGAGGTTTCGAACATCAAAGCCGGACCTTTAACGCCTCTTGCATCAACATTAATCACCAAACCCACTTTTTCCAGAACGGTGGTCTCTTTTGCTGCTGTTTCTCTTATTCCATCCAGATTAAGCTCTTCGGAATCGGTAAAAAGTATTTTAACACCCTGTTTCCATTTATCTCTTATGTTTAATAGAACACGGGCTGTTTCAAGTACAACAGCAATACCATATCCATTGTCGGCAGCACCTAGTGAAACATGCTCAACACCGTTGATAACTTCCGGGTACCTCGAATCGAGATGTGCCATTAACAGAAGATATGACTCAGCCTCTCCCTCTGTTGGTTCAATTACGGCATATAAATTAGAAATGTCGAAATAGTCTCCCTTTCTGTCAACAATGGAATCGTAATTGAGACAGATGGGTTCTGCCCCAAGTTTTCGCAACCGGAATTCAAGGTAGTCCCTCACTCTGTCTCTCTCACGGGGGTGATAAACCGAATGTGGCTCTCTGGATACAGTTTCGATCGTTATTTCACATTTTTTAGCCGAAAATGTGCTGTCATCCAATTTATTAACAGATGGTAGAGCAATATCACTTAAAGTAATAATTAAGCTAAATGATATTAATAGCAATACAATTAATATTTTAGCTTTCTTCATATTAAGTTACATTATATTTGTTATAGATATCTTTTCCCTCAGGAGTATAGGCAAATTCAATCCTCTGCTTGTAGACCTCCTCTACTTTGGCTCTCACCATTTTCATTGTAGAGTTAATCATTTTGTTGCTCTCTGTAAACGGCTCATCTGCAATGATAAATGTTGATGGCAGCCATCTTTCGGGGAACATACCGGCAAACTCCCCTTTGGCTTTAAATTTATCGATATCTTTAACAACAGCATCCACCAGTTCTCTGCCGGAGAGCTTCGATTTATCGGCAACTATAATTGCTATTGTATATGGAGACTGATTATTATATAGCATAATCTGCTGAATAACTTTGGAGTTACCAGTTATTGCCTCTTCTATTCCTTCAGGTGAAAATTTCTCTCCGTCACTTGATATCAGCAGCGATTTAAACCTCCCTTTAACATATAAAAATCCATCCTTATCCATATATCCCAGATCTCCTGTGTGGAGCCATCCATCCTTAATTGTCTCTGCTGTGGAAGCAGGGTTTTTCCAGTATCCGGCCATTACATTCTCTCCTTTTATAACTATCTCACCTGACTCTCCTACCGGAAGAACATTGCCTTCACTGTCCATAATCCTCAGTTCGAGTGGCTGAACCAAAATACCCGAAGAGCCAAGCTTATGCTTATGAGGTGTATTTGTAGAGATAACCGGTGTTGCCTCCGACAGTCCATAACCTTGAAACATAGGAATTCCCAGTGCATAATAGAACTTTTGCATCTCAATGTCCAGAAGTGCTCCGCCCCCTACAAAGAAGTC
>CAZPFI010000077.1:0-9457 GCA_964585795.1 uncultured Muribaculaceae bacterium
ATATGAACTGGCTAAAGAGTTTAATCATTACTATCACGAGGTCTCAATTTTAAAAGAGGATAATACAGATATAAAGGCACAGAGACTCGTTTTAATTGACACCATATCTTTTGTTTTAAGAAAGGCAATGGATTTGCTTGGGATTACTCTGCCCGACAGAATGTAAAAAATGAACAGAGACAACAGAGGGTTTCTGCCAACCTCGGTTAAAGAGGTCCGGAATCTGGGGTGGGACTATATAGATGTAATACTCATTACAGGGGACGCATATATAGACCACCCCTCTTTTGGAACAGCAATCATTGGCAGATATCTTGAAAAACTTGGCTATCGAGTGGCAATTATTCCTCAGCCAAACTGGAGAGACGACCTAAGAGATTTTAAAAAATTGGGTAAACCACGCCTTTTCTTTGGTGTTAATTCAGGTGTAATGGATTCAATGGTAAATCATTATACTGCTGCAAGAAGGTTAAGGAGTGATGATGCTTATACTGCCGGGGGTTTGTCGGGGTTCAGACCCGATTATGCAGTATATGTATATTCCAAAATTCTAAAGAGTCTCTTTCCGGAGACTCCTGTTATAATAGGTGGAGTTGAGGCCTCACTCAGAAGAGTTGCACACTACGATTACTGGGAGGACAAGATTAAACCCTCTGTATTGATTGAATCGGGAGCAGATTTGCTGGTTTATGGTATGGGAGAGGCGGCTGTAAGGGAAATTGCAGCAACTCTTGCAAATGGCGGGGATATCTCCCATCTGAGAAATATACCTCAGACTGCTTACATTTCGGATAGTTCTGATACAATCAATTCAAATCAGATTATTTTACCATCATTTAGCGAAGTGCAAAAGTCAAAAGAGTTATTTGCAAGGCATTTCAGAATTGTCGAACAGGAATCAAATTCATATTATCCCGCTCATTTAACTGAACCCTACGATAACCGGTTTGTACACATAAACCCGCCATACACTTTACAGAGTAAGGGAGAGATTGATATATATTACGGACTTCCTTATAAGAGGGCTCCGCATTTCAGATATGGTGACAAACATATACCTGCTTTTGAGATGATTAAAAACTCAATAACCACACACAGAGGATGTTTCGGTTCTTGTAGTTTCTGTACTATTTCGGCTCATCAGGGTAAGTTTATCGTGTCCCGGTCTAAATCATCTGTATTGCAGGAGGTGGAGGAGTTGTCCAGGATGGAATATTTTAAAGGGAATATTTCCGATTTGGGAGGTCCTACTGCAAATATGTATCAGATGGGAGGAATAGACATCTCAATATGTGAAAAATGTAAAAGAGACAGCTGTATCTATCCTTCAATCTGTAAAAATCTGAATATATCTCACAAGCCACTGCTGGAGCTTTATAAGAGTGCCGGAGATATAAAAATGGTTAAAAAGATTTTTGTATCAAGTGGCATAAGATACGATATGTTTCTGGACGACAAGAAATTTCTAAGCAACGATGGAAAGGAGTTTTTTAAAGAGTTGATTATCAACCACACATCAGGCAGATTAAAGGTAGCACCCGAACATACAGAAGATTCTGTACTAAATGTAATGGGTAAACCTTCGTTTGCACTTTTTGAGTTTCTTAAAAAAGAGTTCGAAAAAATTATCAAATTTTATGGTTTGAGATACCAGTTAATCCCATATTTTATATCTTCACATCCGGGATGCACTATGGATGACATGAAGAGACTCTCCTCAAACCCCTCTCTCTCAGATATGAGATTAGAGCAGGTACAGGATTATACTCCAACTCCAATGACCAGGTCATCGGTATCATTTTATACCGGTATAGATCCTAAGAGCATGAAAAAAATATATATTGAAAAGGATGTAGAGAGAAAGAAAAAGCAAAAGTCATTTTTTTTCTATAATTTCTCAAAAAAGAGGAGGTAATTTAAAAAATTGCATTATAATTGCACCCCAAATTGAACACATTTTTTAAGGTATATGAAGAAAGTAAATGAACCGTCAAGAGGGAAAGATTCTGTTCCTGTAAACCGTTCAACAAAGAGAAGGGCAGTGGTGAGTTTTGCAAATTTAAACCCCGAACTGCTTGCAGCATTCAAAGAGAAATATCCCAGAGGTTATGCAGATTATATGGGTGAGGTATTTAAAGTGGACAAACCCGACGGATCTTTCTTCTATGCAATATCTCTTGAGGTTCCCGATGCAATATATCTTGTAAAGGTAGATGTAAAAATTGACGATTACGAAGATCTTGAAAGAGGTCTGTTTGGGAACAACAATGATGATGAGGGAAGTGATCCTGATGAATTTCCGGATGATGAGGGAACATCTGCTTTTCAGGAAGAAGAAGAGTCTGACGATTAATCGGACATTTTATTACAATTTTAGCCGGGCTTAGGTTCGGCTTTTTTTTGTACTTTAGCTGTGATGAAACCCATTAAAACAATACTTAGTAAAATATCGTCCTTTCTGTCTACTATGCCGGAATCGAGAATGATGCTGGTTTTGGCTTTTTTTACGGGACTTTTCAGCGGGATTGCTGCCGTTGTTTTAAAAAAACTTATATATCTCATTGGGTGGATTCTAAGAGGGTGGTTTAATACTCCTTCGGAGAGTTTTCTGTACCTCTTATATCCCGGTATGGGTATGCTCCTGGCTTTTTTACTGGTAAAGTATGTCATAAAGGATAATATTGGTCACGGTGTTACACGAGTCCTTCTGGCAATTTCAAAAAATGAGTCAAGGATAAAACCTCACAATACCTGGTCGTCAGTTGCCGCAAGCTCAATAACAATTGGGTTCGGAGGATCTGTGGGTGCAGAGGCCCCAATTGTTTATACCGGAGCTGCGATTGGTTCAAACATCGCCGGTTTAATGGGTCTCTCTTATAAGAATATGACAATCCTTCTAGGTTGTGGTGCAGCCGGTGCCGTAGCGGGAATATTTAAAGCTCCTCTGGCGGGGATTCTTTTCACATTAGAGATACTCCTCCTCAATATATCAATGACCTCATTACTTCCGTTACTGGTTTCAGCAGTGACAGCAGCAACAGTTTCATTTCTGTTCTTTGGCAATGCTGTTGTTTTCAGTAATACAATCGAGAGTTTTGTTATGGGCAATATGCCGTACTATATTGTGTTAGGTATTGTATGTGGCCTTATTTCACTCTATTTTACCCGTACAACTCTGTATGTCGAAGAGAGAATTAAATCGGTTATCAACCCTTTCAGAAGATGGTTTATATCGGCCCTTATGTTGGGTGTTCTCATTTTTCTGTTTCCACCGCTTTTCGGTGAGGGCTACGATTCTATAACATCACTGCTGAATAAAGATGCTGCAAGTGCAGTTGGTCCTAATATTTTTGGTGTTCTGTTTGATTACAGGTGGTTTGTGCCAATTTTCTTTGGAGCGGTCATCCTATTTAAGGTATTGGCTATGGCATTTACAAATGCCGGGGGCGGAGTAGGCGGCACATTTGGTCCCACTCTTTTTATAGGAGGAATGACAGGCTTTGTTATAAGCCGGATAATCAATCTTACAGGTTTTCACTCATTACCGGAATCAAATTTTGCTCTGGTTGGAATGGCAGGACTTATGGCAGGTGTTATGCAGGCACCTCTTACTGCAATATTTCTGATAGCCGAGATTACAGGGGGATATATTTTGCTTATGCCTTTAATTATTACATCAGTTGTCTCTTTTGCAACCATAAGAGTATTTGAGCCTTATTCAATCTACACAAAGAGGATTGCAAAACAAGGCGAGCTTTTGACACACGACAGCGATAAAGCGGTTTTAACCCTGTTAAAGACATCAGACCTCATAGAGAAGGACTTTTTGACAATTTCACCGGAGGCAAAACTCTCCGATCTTATTATACTGGTTTCACAGTCAAAAAGAAACCTCTTTCCAGTTGTTGATTCCGGAGGCCGGTTATCAGGAGTGATATCCCTGGATGATATCAGAGAGATAATGTTTCAAAGGGATTTATATGATAAAAAATTAGCGGCTAATTTTATGAAAGACCCACCGGCAACTGTTAAATGGAATGATAAGATGGAGGCTGTCATGAAAAAATTCGAAACTACATCATCCTGGAATCTACCCGTTTTGGATGATAATAACAGATATACGGGTTTCGTATCCAAATCAAAAATATTCTCTGCTTACAGAGAGCAATTACAACAGGTATCACATGAATAATCTTTATACCAACTTTATAAGCAAACAACTATCTGTAGCACTTTGGCAAGTGGAACATTGCATCGAGCTGTTTCTTGAAGGGTCAACAGTTCCGTTTATCTCCAGGTACAGAAAAGAGCGTACCGGAGGGTTGGACGAAGTGCAGATTACTGAGATTAAGTTTTATTATAATCGCTTTTTGGAACTGGACAAAAGAAAAGAGGCAATAATTAAGAGCTTAACAGAGCAGGAGAAACTAACAGATGAATTAAAAAGTAAAATTGAATCCTGCACAGACCCAAACGAACTTGAGGATATATATCTGCCTTTCAGGCCAAAGAAAAGGACCAAAGCAGGCATTGCAAGAGAGAAAGGTCTCGAACCACTGGCTGTTACTGTGCTTTCGATGGCAATAAGTGATTGTCTTAAAGAGGCCGAAAAGTATGTAAATGAGAGTGTAAACTCTGCAGAAGAGGCACTACAGGGAGCCAGGGATATTATTGCCGAAAACATAAGTGAGATGTCATCTGTTCGTGAACAGTTAAGGAAGCAGTATCTAAGGAATGGTAAAATTGTATCAAGACAGGCAAGGGGGCTTGAGACCGATGAGGAGGAGTCCAGCAAATTCAGAAACTATTTCGATTTTACGGGTAACATTGCAAATATGCCATCTCACAGAATTCTTGCTCTTTTACGAGGAGTTAATGAGGGCCATTTAAGCATTAAAATGGAAGTGGATTCCAACAATGCAATTGATACCATAAGCAGATATGTTTATACAGGCTCCTCATCTGTTACCAAAAGCTGTAGAGAAAATATTGAGATATCCATTAACGACTCTTACAAAAGATTGCTGCATCCCTCTATAGAGAACGAAGTGCTTAGGATAGCCAAAGAGAGAGCCGATCTTGAATCTGTCAAGGTTTTTGGTGAGAACCTTACTGCACTTCTGCTTGCTGCACCCGTGGGGCAAAAAAGAGTTCTGGCTATTGACCCGGGATTCAGGACCGGGTGTAAAGTTGTCTGCCTCGATGCTCAGGGGATGTTGCTTCATAACGATACTATTTACCCCCATCCTCCGGTTAATGAAAAGATACTGGCTATTAAAAAAATATCCAATCTTGTTGAATCGTACAAAATTGAGATAATTGCAATCGGAGACGGAACTGCAAGCAGGGAGACAGAGGCGTTTATTAAAAAGATACCTATGCCTGCCGGTCTTCAGGTCTATTCTGTAAGTGAAGATGGTGCGTCAATTTACTCTGCATCACCTGTTGCAAGAGAAGAGTTCCCCGATTATGATGTAACCGTAAGAGGAGCAGTATCAATAGGCAGAAGAGTTATGGATCCTTTGGCCGAGCTTGTTAAAATCGACCCTAAATCTTTGGGAGTGGGTCAATATCAGCACGATGTAGATCAAACCCTTTTAAAAGAGAAGTTGGATGAAACAGTTGTAAGCTGTGTTAACAAAGTGGGTGTCAATTTAAATACCGCAAGTAAGCACCTGTTGAGTTATGTTTCAGGTATAGGTCCCTCAATTGCCCAGAATATTATTGAGTACAGGACTCATAACGGACCGTTCAAATCGAGAGAGGAGTTGCTTATGGTAAAACGACTTGGCAGCAAGGTGTATGAACAAAGTGCAGGCTTTCTCAGAATTCCGGGCTCCGTTAATCCGCTTGACAACACTGCGGTGCATCCCGAAAGATATCAGTTAGTGAACAAAATGGCGGTGGATATAAACTCTTCTGTTGCAGATATTGTCAAGGATGAGAACAAACGAAAGTTGATAGATATAAAAAGGTATGTATCCACAGATGTCGGAATGCCAACCTTGAAAGATATAATGGATGAACTTTCAAAACCGGGTAGAGATCCGAGAAGTGTGGCCAAAGTTATGGAGTTCTCTTCTGATGTTCACACCATAGAAGATCTCAAAACGGGAATGATTCTGCCCGGCATTGTTACAAACATTACAAACTTTGGTGTTTTTGTCGATATTGGTATTAAACAGGATGGTCTGATTCACATATCACAGCTTGCAGATAAGTTTATTTCCAATCCGCTTGATGTTGTAAGGTTGCAGCAGCATTTAAAGGTTAAGGTTCTTGATGTAGATCTTAAAAGAGGAAGAATACAGCTTACACTTAAGGGAGTGAACGCTTCTGCCTCTGGGCAATAATTACTCCGGTAACTACAACAAATATCCCGGTAATCTTTGTTGCGCTCATCATCTCGTGTCCCAGTATATAGGCACCAAATGCCGAAACAACGGGAACAAGGGAGGTGAAAATATTTGCCCTTGCCACACCCAGTGCCTTTATCGAGTTAATAAAAAGGATGAAAGCAAGACTCGAACAAAGTGCAGCAAGATAGAACAGAGGTTTTATTATATCTGCTGTTATTGATGAGATTGAGAAAGAACCGTAATCATTTATAAGAAAAAGGGGGAGGAAGTATATGGCCCCTAATATATGTTGGTAAGTTACAATCGTATAACTGTTATATCTGGCAGCAAGTTTTTTAACGACAACCGAGTAGCCCACAGCCGAAAATACGGCAACAAACAGCAGAATTATTCCGGAGTAGTGAGATAATTCTATACTTCCGCCGTCAAAAACAACCAGAAGAATTCCGGGCAGAGTTATTAATATTCCAAAAACATTAATAGCACTTATCCTCTCTTTATAATAGAAAACTCCGGCTATAAGGGCAAAAATTGGGATTGTTGATATTATAATTGAACCAAGTGTAGGTGAATTAACAATTTTTAGACCAAATGTTTCTCCAATAAAGTATATAAATGGCTCTAAAAGAGTCAATAAAAGAAACCATCCCCAATCTTTTCGTGCCACCTTTTCTACCTTACCGGCAGTAAACGAAATAGCCGAAAGAATAACTGCTGCCATTGTCATTCTCAGAAAGACAAGTGAATAAACAGGGAAATTTTGAAGAAGAAGTGTATTTGTCCAGATAAATGAAAAACCCCAAAGAATTACTGCAATTGAAACAGAGGAGTAGATTACAACTTTACTTTTAGTCATACAAAAATTCAATTTTTTTTCCGGCTCTTTTTCCTGTTAATTTACTATCTTTTACCACCTGAACACCATTAACGAATGTGTGAATAACAGAAGATTTAAAAATTTTATCTTCAAAAGGAGACCATCCGCACAAATAGGCAGGTTTCTTTGTGCTGATGTCATCAACTTTATTCAAGTCGACTATTACCAGATCGGCATAATAACCCTCCTTTATAAAACCGCGTTTGTCTATGTTGAAGTTTAGAGCAGGGGAGTGTGCCATCCTGTCGGCAACCTCTTCAATAGTAAACCAACCTTCATCACTCAATTCCAGCATAATCTGAAGCGAGTGCTGTACCAACGGTAATCCCGACGGGCTCTTAAGATAATTGTTACTCTTCTCCTCCAGTGTATGTGGGGCATGGTCGGTTGCAACAACCTTTATAGCGCCCTCTTTCACAGCTTTGATAATTGCCAGTTTATCTTCTTTGCTTTTTATTGCAGGGTTGCATTTTATTTTACTACCGTACTTTTGATAATCCGAATTGTCAAAAACCATATAGTGTACACATACTTCTGCTGTAATTTTCGGGTTTTTCTCTCTTGCGGCCTTTATCATTTCAATCTCTTCACAAGTGCTGATGTGAAGAATATGTAATCTTGAGTTGAAGCGATTAGCAAGATTAATTGCCTTTTTGGTCGATTCTATGCAGGCTTCCCTTGTTCTTATCTTGTCATGAGATGAGAACGGGATTGAATTCTGTCCCATTTTTACAACAGCATCTGCCAGATTAGCTTTAATTATCTCCTCCGATTCACAGTGAGTAGCTATCAGTAAGGGAGATTGCGAAAATATTCTCTCCAGAGCAGTAAGGTCATCTACCAGCATGTCACCGGTAGAGGAGCCCATAAAAACCTTCAATCCGCATATCTTTGAACGATCGGCATGTATAATTTCATTTATGTTATCATTAGATGCACCCAGATAAAATGAGTAGTTTGCGTAGGACTCCTTTTCTGCTATTGAATTCTTTCTCTCCAGAGATTCAAGAGTTATTGAGGGTGGGTTGTTGTTAGGCATATCCATATAAGATGTTATGCCACCCAAAACAGCTGCCGCACTCTCACTTGAGATTGTTCCTTTATGTGTATTCCCGGGTTCGCGAAAATGTACCTGATCGTCAATTACCCCCGGGAAGATGTGCATCCCGCTTGCATCAACAGTTTCCAACGAATCGGGAAGCTGCTCGTTATTTTTGAAAATCCCGGAAATTCTATCTCCTTCAATTAAGATGCTTCCAACAAAGGTATTACCTTCATTTACAATAATTCCGTTCTTGATAATCAATGACATATTGGCTTAGCTGAGTTTTCTTGGTTTTATTCTCCTGAACCTCATTTTGATTACACCCCAGAAAGCTTCTCCAAAAATACCGCTGCTCATTTTGGAAGTTCCTTCAGTTCTATCAATAAAAATAATAGGTACCTCTTTAACTCGGAATCCCAGTTTAAATGCATTGTACTTCATCTCAATCTGGAAACCATATCCTCTCATTTTAATTTTTTCAAGATCGATAGTATCAAGAAGATTTCGTCTGTAACATTTAAAACCGGCAGTTGTGTCATATATTTTCATTCCCAATACAGCCCTAACATAACTGGAGGCAAAATATGACATTACTACCCGGCTTATTGGCCAGTTTATAACACTCACACCATTACAATATCTTGAACCGATTGCCAAATCTGCCCCGTCTTTGCAGACTGAATAGAGCTTAATAAGATCTTGTGGATTGTGGGAGAAATCGGCATCCATTTCAAATATATAATCATACCTCTTTTCAAGAGCCCATTTGAACCCTGTTAAATATGCCGATCCCAGACCAAGTTTACCTCTCCTCTCAATAATAAAAAGTGAAATTGGATACTCCTTTTGCAACTCTTTTACTATTGAAGCGGTTCCATCAGGAGAGCCGTCATCAATAATTAGTATGTGAAATGGTTCATCAAGCGAAAATATCGCCCTGATAATTTTTTCGATATTCTCCTTTTCGTTAAATGTTGGAATGATTACAATTTTATCGGTATCCATGCCGTATGAAGTAAATTTGACCCCAAAGGTAGAAATTATTATTAAATATCTCTTTTGTGTAACTTCGTTTCTAATATATAATAGGTATACAAAGCAATTACCTTTTTCTTTTCCCAATTCTTATAAAAACATTCACTTTTTGCATAAATATTTTTGTTAAGACAGAAAAGA
>CAZPFI010000078.1:0-9417 GCA_964585795.1 uncultured Muribaculaceae bacterium
GATGCTCCCGTATCCTGTGGTCGATTCCTTTGTAATGGCCGCACAGCAGAATGAGGTTTTTACAGCAGGAAAGCTGGTTTGACAAGCTTTGCTCAAGCACCTCTCCGTCGGGGCTCATATATATTATATGGTCGTAATCCCTCTCTTTTTTCAGCTTGGTAATGATATTGTAAATGGGCTCTATCATCAGTACCATACCAGCATCACCTCCAAAGGGATAATCATCAACCTGCCGGTACCTCCCTTTACCATACTCCCGTATGTTATGTATTTCAATCTGAGCAAGACCTCTCTCTCTGGCCCTTTTTACAATCGAGTGATTGAGCGGGCTTTCGAGCAGTTCCGGAACAACTGTTAGTATATCAATTCGTATCATAGGGGCAAATTTACATAAATCACGATGTTAGCAACACATTTTTTGTATATTTGCAAGTTAATAAACCATATTTTTGCCTTTATTTATGACCCAGGAGACAATTAATTCTGCTCCACAAGAGCAATTCGAGGAGAGTAAACCCCTTGAAAATACGCAAAGTACAGATTCTGTTCAAAAGATTACAGACTATTCTGAGATGAGTCTCAAAGAGATTGTTCAGCTCTTTCAGGACATGATTGAGAAGGGAGACCAGCAGGAGATGTACAGGTGTGCCGACAATATTAAAGCGGCATTTTACAAAACTCTAAAAAAGGAGAAGATCGCCACAGGCATCATTACACCTGCACCCGAGATAAGGGAGGAAGATGAGGGTGGTGAATCTGAGTCAGAGAATATTGTCTCAAACAACCCTTTTGCCGAACTCGAACGCGGCTTTAAAGAGTTATACAACAGGTATAAAATTGAGAGGGCGTCATATATACAGACTCTTGAACGGCAGAAGGAGGAGAATCTCAAACAGAAGAATCAGATAATTGAAGAGCTTAAAGAGCTTCTGGAGAAACAGGAGGATCTTCAGCACACCTTCCCGTCATTCAGGGAGCTTCAGAACAGGTGGAAAGTTACCGGACCGGTACCACAGGCAAACAGTAAAGATCTATGGGAGACTTATCAGTTTCTTGTTGAAAAATTCTACGATTTTGTAAAGATAAACAACGAGCTGCGCGATCTTGACCTTAAAAAGAATATGGAGATCAAGACCGAGCTTTGCGAGAAGGCCGAAGCCCTCATGGATGAGCAGAATATTGTGCAGGCATTCAGGAAATTACAAAAATATCACGAGGAGTGGAGAGAGTTGGGCCCTGTTCCAAAGGAGCAGAGAGAAGAGATATGGAACAGATTCAAACTGGCAACATCCAATATAAATAAGAGACAGCAGGAGTATTTCGAAAGTCTCAAGGGAGATCAGAAAAAGAATCTGGATATGAAGACTGCTCTTTGCGAGAAGGCAGAATCTATGATTGCTGAAAGTGAAGAAGAGAAAGACTGGAATGCACTGACAAAAGAGATGGAGCTGCTCCAGCAGGAGTGGAAGAAGATAGGGTTTGCTTCCAAGAAAGAGAACCAGAAGATATATGACAGATTCAGAGCTGCATGTGATAAGTTCTATGAATCGAAAAGGGAGTTCTACTCTGTGTTTAAAAAGGTAATGCAGGAGAACCTCGACAAGAAAATTATGCTTTGTCAGCAGGCAGAGAGTCTTAGAGAGAGTGAGGACTGGAAAAAGACAACAGATCAGCTTATTGCACTGCAGAAAAAGTGGAAGGAGATAGGGCCTGTGGCAAGAAAGCAATCGGATGTTGTTTGGAAAAGATTCAGGGCAGCGTGTGATGCATTCTTCGAAAACAAATCGAAACACTTCTCCGGAATCGAGGAGAGTTACGAAGGGAACCTTAAAAATAAACTGGATCTTATTGAGGAGATAAACAGTTATAAACCCGACAATAAACCGGCTGAAAATCTTGAAGCATTCAAGGATTTCCAGAGCAGATGGAACGAGATAGGTTATGTACCACTCAAAGATAAAGAGAGAGTTCAGGCGGCTTACAGACACGCTATTGATACAAAATTCCCGGATATTAAAGGAAGTGATAACGAACCTCGTCTGGTGAGGTTCCGTAAGCACCTTAAAGAGATGCACGACTCTCCCAAAGGTGAGAGGGGTTTAAAGGCAGAGAGAGAAAAACTTCTTCAGAAATTCAGACAACTCGAGCAGGATATTGCTCTTTGGGAGAACAACATGGGCTTCTTTGCAAAGTCAAAAAATGCCGATTCCATAATCAACGATATTGAGAAGAAGATATCAAGGGCTAAAGAGGAGCTTCTGCAGATTGAGGAGAAGATTAAACTAATAGACAAACAATACGAATAGATCAATATGAATAAAAATTCAGTTGCCGGTTTTGTTCTTATCGGTGTTATACTCATTGGATTCAGTTGGTATAATGCAAAATTGCAAAAGGAGCATCAGGAAAACCAGCCGGTAGTTAATCAAGTGGTTGAAGAGAGTGCCCAGACATTGGCTGACACTGCATCTAAAGAGGATGTATCAGAGACTCCGCCCGTTTCAATAGTTGTTTCAGGTCCAACTTCCGGTGTTAGCACATATCTTTATAAAGACTCACTTTTAAATGTGGCAAGCAGGGGAGAGGAGTCATTTGTAACCCTTGAGAATGATGGACTGGCTCTTAAGTTTACCAACCTGGGAGCGCAGCTGAGTGAGGTAAATGTTAAAAACTATTTCACATACGATAGTCTTCCTCTGATGCTTATGAAGGAGAGAGGCAGCCGTTTTGCTCTCCGGTTTTTTACAAATCAAGACCTCACTACATCAAATTTTGCCTACACACTATACTCTCATACCGATACATCTGTTGTTTACAGACTATATGTCGACTCCCTCTCATACATAGAACATAAATACACCCTTCCTAAAAAGGGTTATATGGTTGGGTTTGATGTAAAACTTGTTGGGATGAACAGGCATATTCCAAGGAATACCACCTCTCTGGACCTTGAATGGACACTGGATATGCCTCGTCAGGAGAAGGGATTCGACAACGAGAAGAACTACTCTACAGTGGTTTATAAGTTCCCCAACTCCACATCTGTAGAAGATCTCGGGCTTCGTAAAGATGAAGCAAAAGAGGAGGTAAGAACAAAGATAAACTGGTTTGCTTTTCAGCAACAGTTCTTCTCTGCCATCCTCGTTGCCAAAGAGAACTTTAATGTAGGGCAGCTGTCATACAGAGTCTTTCCGGAAACAGATCCGGGACGCAACCTTATGCAGTGTAATGCCCAGATGCAACTTCCGTACACCGACTCTCAGGAGTTGACAATACCAATGGAGTTTTACTTTGGTCCAAACCACTACAATACTCTCAAATCGTATAACATGGGCTTTGAGAAGATTGTACCGCTGGGTGGATGGCTTATCGGCTGGATAAACAGATATATAATAATACTTGTATTTGATTTCCTCGGCAGGTTCATAGGAAACTACGGCATAATCATTTTACTGCTAACCATACTCATTAAGCTTGTTATCTCTCCACTTACAATTAAATCGCACATCTCTTCTGCAAAGATGAAGGTGCTTAAACCCGAAGTGGATAAGATAAACGCAAAGTATCCCAAATCGGAGGATGCAATGAAGAAACAGCAGGAGACAATGGCACTCTACAGTAAGACCGGGGTAAGTATGTTTGGAGGATGTTTGCCGATGCTGCTGCAGTTTCCAATCCTATTTGCCATGTTCCGCTTCTTCCCTGCATCGTTCGAATTAAGGCAGGAGAGCTTTTTATGGGCAGAGGATTTAAGTGCATACGACTCAATTCTCGATCTTCCCTTTACAATACCTTTGTATGGAGATCATGTAAGTCTCTTTGCACTCCTTATGGCAATCTCAATGTATTTCTATTCCAAGATTAATGCCGACCAGATGAGTGCCGGGCCACAGATGGCAGGCATGAAGGCAATGTCGCTATACTTTATGCCTCTGTTCCTTTTGGTTCTTTGTAACAACTTCTCCAGCGGTCTAAGCTACTATTACATGCTTTCGAACCTCATAACCATAGCTCAGACCTGGGTTATAAGAAAGTATTTTATAGATGAGAAGAAGATATACGCAAAACTTCAGGAGAGAGCTGCTGCCCCTAAGAAGAAATCGAAATTCCAGGAGAGACTGGATGCTGCATACAAGAGTCAGCAACAGCAGGTTAAAAAGAGAAAGTGATTAATAAAGATAACATAATCAAATTTAAGGAGAATCTGCCACCCGGAGTAAAACTGGTGGCAGTTTCCAAATTTAAGGATAACCAACAGATTCTTGAGGCCTTTAATCTTGGACTCAGCGATTTTGGAGAGAACAGACCTCAGGAGTTGAAACAGAAGATGGATACACTCCCGCAGGAGATAAACTGGCACTTCATAGGACACCTCCAGACCAATAAAATAAAGATGATAATAGACCGGGTCTCTCTTATCCACTCGGTTGACAGTGAAAGATTGCTGGCAGCCATCGACCTGGAGGCAAAAAAGAGAGAAAGGGTTGTCAACTGCCTGTTACAAATCTATATAGCAGGCGAAGAGACCAAGCAGGGGCTTTCACAGAGTGAACTTTACTCCATTCTTGATAAAAAAGAACACTTTTCGAATGTCAATATAACCGGTCTGATGGGGATGGCCTCATTTACTGACAATACAGAGATTGTAGCCGGAGAGTTCCGGGGCCTCAACCTGCTTTTTAAAGATGTTAAAAACAGATACTTCCACCAACAGGACTCTTTTTGCGAACTCTCTATGGGCATGTCCGGAGATTACCAAATTGCCCTGGAACATGGCAGTACAATAGTCAGAATTGGCTCTCTGATATTTGGTGAAAGGTAGTATGTTTTTAAATTAGGTTTTTTAATTACCAATCAATAGGAGTCTCTCCGTTTTTAATCAGAATTTCATTTGAGGCAGAGAAGTGTTTGCAGCCGAAGAAGGCCCCCCTTGCCAATGGGGAGGGATGAGCAGCTTCCAGTACATAGTGTCTGCTCTTGTCTATAAGATCTCTCTTAGACCTTGCGTAATTACCCCATAGCATAAATATAACCCCCTCTCTTTGTGATGAAATTGATGAAATGACTGCATCTGTAAAGATTGTCCACCCAATTTTTGCATGTGAGGCAGGTTGTCCCGCTCTTACTGTAAGAACTGCGTTTAGAAGAAACACTCCCTGTCCGGCCCATCTCTCCAGATTACCGGAGGCAGGAGGGTTTGAATTTGTATCACTCTTAATTTCACGGTAAATATTTTGCAGGGATGGAGGAAGAGCAACTCCGTCGGGTACCGAAAATGAGAGGCCGTGTGCCTGACCTGCACCATGATACGGGTCCTGCCCCAGGATAACCACCTTAACTTTATGGAAAGGTGTAAGATTAAATGCGTTGAAAATATCCTTTCCCCTGGGATATATGATAATCCCCGAAGATTTCTCCCCTTTTATAACAGAGGTGAGATTACGGAAGTACTCCTTCTCAAACTCATCTTTAAGAACCTCTTTCCAGGATTGTTCAATTGTTACATCCATTTAACGGAATATGAAATCGAGAACTTCGGAGATTGAACTCATATAGCGGAAATTTAATCCTTTGAGATAGATCTCCTTTATGTCCTTAACATCTTTCTCATTTTCCGAAGAGAGAATAACATCTTTTATACCTGCACGCTTTGCAGCAAGGATCTTCTCTTTTATGCCTCCCACAGGAAGCAATTTACCACGAAGAGTAATTTCTCCGGTCATAGCTATACCACTTCTGACCGATCTCTTTGTAAAAGCAGATGCCATAGCCGATACCATTGTGATACCGGCAGAAGGACCATCTTTTGGAATAGCTCCCTCAGGCACATGTATATGGATATCTCTCTCAGAAAACTCTTTGCTGTTGAGACTCATGTATTGTGGATTTGCCTTGAGGTACTGATAGGCAATTGTTGCAGACTCCTTCATAACATCACCAAGGTTGCCTGTGGTTGTGAGAACACCTTTACCCTTACTTAAACTGCACTCGATAAACAGTATCTCACCTCCGTTTTGTGTCCATGCCAGGCCGGTAACCACACCGGGAGCTTCATTCCCCTTCTGGGTCTCCGGCTGATATACGGGAAGTCCCAGGATCTCTTTAACCTCTTTAGTGCCCAGTACAGATGGGCGCTCCTCCTCAAGGGCAACCCGTTTGGCTGTAACCCTGGCAATTTTGGCAATCTGTCTGTCAAGTCCCCTCACACCCGACTCACGGGTATATTCGTTTATGATGGTATCGAGCCCCTGTTTGTTAATTTTTAGCTGCTTGTGTGTAAGCCCGTGTGCCTCTGTCTGCTTGGGAATTAGGTGATCTTTTGCAATGAAACGCTTCTCCTCAGCCAGATATCCGCTTACATTTATCAGCTCCATTCTGTCTCTCAAAGCAGGATGAATTGTGCTGACATTATTGGCAGTAGTTATAAAGAGAACATTTGAAAGGTCGTAATCTATATCCAGGTAGTTATCATGGAAGGTAGAGTTCTGTTCGGGGTCGAGAACCTCCAGCAGAGCCGATGCAGGATCTCCTCTGAAATCGCTGCTCACTTTGTCTATCTCGTCGAGCATTATCAGAGGATTGGAAGAGCCGGTCTTATTGAGTGTGTTTATAATTCTTCCCGGCATTGCGCCAATATATGTCCTTCTGTGTCCCCTTATCTCCGATTCGTCGTGAAGCCCTCCCAAAGAGATTCTCCCGTATTTTCTTCCAAGTGCCTTTGCTATTGACTTTCCAAGAGAGGTTTTACCCACTCCCGGAGGGCCGTAAAGACACAGTATGGGTGATTTGAGATCTCCTTTAAGTTTAAGAACTGCCAGATGCTCTATTATCCTCTCTTTGACACTCTCCAGACCAAAATGGTCTTGATCCAGAACTTTCTGGGCGTGTTTAAGATCGAGATTGTCTTTTGTATTTTCGTTCCATGGCAGTTCGGCGAGAAATCTTACATATGACATCTGAACATTAA
This sequence comes from uncultured Muribaculaceae bacterium, assembly GCA_964585795.1. Classification (GTDB taxonomy): domain Bacteria; phylum Bacteroidota; class Bacteroidia; order Bacteroidales; family UBA932; genus Bact-08. The sequence goes on from CAZPFI010000078.1 coordinate 6,968, forward strand.
AATCGGGCGAATTAGGGTTTGATCTCTCAAGCCGTTGAATCTCCTTCTCAAAAATTTCAGCCACATTCACAGGCCATTTTTTGTTTTGTGCCTTCTGCCTGAGCTCGCCAAACTCCTGATTGTTATTGTTCATTCCAAGCTCTTCCTGGATGGTCTTCAGCTGACTGTTAAGATAATACTCCCTCTGCTGCTGATCAATTTCGGTCCTTACCTTTTGCTGAATGTCGTCCTTAAGTTTCAGCAGATCTATCTGTCTGTTAAGAATCTCCAAAAGTTTAAGTGCCCTTTGCTTAATCTTATCCTCCCTAAGCAGTGAGATTTTATCAGCAATGTTGTCGAGCTCCATGCTGGACGATATGAAGTTTATGAGAAAGCTGTACCCTTCTATGTTTTTAATGGCGAAAGCTGCTTCCTGAGGCAGATGGGGTGATAATTTAATAATCTGAAGAGCCGAGTCCTTTACCGAGCCCGTAATAGCTTCCAGCTCTTTGGTGTTTTTGGTTACCCGCTGTTCGTTAAGGTATTTAACAGATGCAATAAAGTATGGATTAGATGAGATTATCTCTGCAATCTGGAACCTCTTAACCCCCTGAAGTATTATGGTAAGCCCCCCGTCGGGCATCTCAATTATCTTAATAATCTTGGCCAGAGTACCTATATCGTATAGGTCTGACGGATGCGGGTCTTCGTGCTTTGCCTCCTTCTGTGTTACAGCTCCCAGAATTTTATTCCCTTTATAAACCTCTCTCACAAGCTTAATGGACTTCTCTCTCCCAACTGTAATAGGTATAATTGTCTCCGGGAAAAGTACTGCGTTGCGTAAGGCAATTATCGGCAAAGTTTCCGGAAGCTCAGATTCACCCAGTTCTCCCTCTCCATCAAGACTCATAACAGGAATAATGTTTACATCATCTGCAACTGTGTGTTGTAAAAATATATCTGAAAACTTCATAGTCTAAAAATTCTTTAATGTCAATTTGTCATAGGGTATTTGTCTGTAAAAACCGATAAATTCCCAATCTTTAAATGTCAATAGTTATGCCAAACTGCAGAATTGCTCTGTTTTAGTGTAAAACTGAGTTTTTGACAGTTAAATAAATGTTTATCTCCTCTAAGAAAATCTTCATTAAATATACCCATTTTATCTATTTTGTTGTAAGAGATTGAAATAAAATAGAAAATATTCCATTAATGTTTGGAATAATCGATAAAATAATACTATTTTTGTTCGTCGAAAATTGACTAACCCTTTAATTTTTATTATCATGACAAAAGCGGATATCGTAAACGAGGTTGCAAAAGCAACCGGAATGGAAAAAATTGCTGTTCAAAATGTAGTTGAAAGCTTCATGGAAAGCGTAAAAGATTCTCTTTCAAAAAACAAAAACGTTTACTTACGTGGTTTTGGTAGCTTTATAGTTAAAAAGCGTGCTAAGAAAACTGCCAGAAATATCTCAAAGAATACAACGTTGGTAATTCCCGAGCACTTTATTCCTGCATTTAAACCTGCAAAGGTATTTATGGGTAAGGTGAAGAACAACGTTAAGTAATTGAAAAAATTTTTTAACTAATTCGTACTTCTAAATTATGCCTTGCGGAAAGAAAAGGAAAAGACACAAAATGGCGACACATAAGCGTAAAAAACGATTACGCAAAAACAGACATAAAAAGAAAAAATAGTTGCTTTTTTGGTCTTTAATGTGTGAGATAATCTAAAGCAAGTCGGGAGATTTGCTTTAGATTCTTTTATTTAAAAACATAGATGGATAAAGATCTGATTATTGATGTAAGTTCAACGGAGGTCTCCATTGCTCTGCTAGAAGGTCACAGACTTATAGAGCTAAACAAAGAGCAAAACGATGGAAGATTTTCGGTAGGAGATGTGTACCTGGGAAAGGTTAAGCGGATTATGCCCGCTCTTAATGCCGCATTTGTGGACATTGGAGATGAAAAAGATGCATTTATTCACTACCTCGACCTTGGATTATCGTTCAGAGCCCTTGATTATTTTGTAAGACACGCCGGCCAGAATAAAAAAAGCTATAAAGAGCTTTTCTCAGGAATTAAACTTGGAGACATTCTGGAAAAAGAGGGAAAAATTGCCGATGTGCTTAAACCCGGTCAGCATATCGTTACCCAGATTGTAAAGGAACCAATCTCTACAAAAGGGTCGAGACTGACGGCAGAGATATCAATAGCCGGAAGGAACATGGTTTTGTTACCATTTTCCGATAAGGTTAGTATTTCACAAAAGATTGTTTCCAAAGAGGAGAAAAAGAGACTGGAACGGCTGGTTTACAGCATAATTTCACCAAATTACGGTGTAATAATAAGAACAGCTGCCGAAGGAAAAAAGGCAGCTGTTCTTGATGGTGAGTTAAAGTCGCTCATTAAAAAATGGGAGGACTCCTGGATTAAAATAGCAAAATCGCAGCCACCTCAACAACTCT